>JAFMJU010000306.1 GCA_017853285.1 Gemmataceae bacterium | reverse complement strand
GAGGCTTCCGGCCCATCTGCCACAACCCCGGGCAGATGCGGCGGCCTCAGCTCCACCGGCTTGCCCTTCCTTGATTTCGAGATCAGGTTCAACGACTCCACCACAACCGAGAATCCCATCGCGAAGTAGATGTACCCCTTCTCCACATGCTTGCCAAATCCCTCCATGATCAGCACAGAGCCGATCAGGATCACAAAGCTCAAGGCCAGCATCTGCAGCGTCGGGTGCCGCTCCACGGCCTTGGAGACCGGCTCGCTGAAAAAAAGCAACACACCCACCGTGATCAGCATCGCCACCACGATGGCAGGGAAACTTTGCACCATCCCCACCGCCGTGATCACCGAGTCCAGCGAGAACAGGATATCGATCAGCGCGATCTGCGCGATCACCCAGCCGAACGACGCCGACGCCTTGCGCCTCCCGCCCAACTCCTCGTCCTCGCCTTCCGGCCCCTCCAGCTTCTCATGGATTTCGTGGACACCCTTGTAGACCAGGAACAACCCGCCGATCATCAGAATGATCTGCTTGCCGCTGAACCCCACATCCTCCGCGGCGCCAAACAGCCGACCTGGAAGGTGGAACAACGGCTGGTTCAATTGCATCAGCAGCGTGACCAGCCCCAGCAGCAGCAAACGGGTGCCCAGCGCCGCCAGAAGGCCAATCCGGCGTGCCCTGCCCCGCTCCTGCATCGGCAGCCCTTGGGTGATCAACGCCAAAAGCACCAGATTGTCTATCCCCAGCACCACTTCCAGCGTGGTGAGGGAGGTTATGGCCACCAGTAATTCAGTCCAACCCATGATTTTCCCTGCCTGCCCGACCACCGCCTGCTCATACCCAGCCCGCTTCGATCCGGGTTTTCCAGCCCCACATGGTGCTTGACAGCGGTCCCACGAAAGGGTTTGATGAGCTTACAGGTAACCATGCCACAAAGCTTGGTTACCACCCGGACTAGCCGCTTGCGGCATGGCAGGGTGGGCGTTTCGCCCACCTTTTTTCTTTATATGCCACCGTTTTTGGCTGGGCCGGACCGTGCAACCGCGGTGGATGGGGGTTTAGGCCCCCGGTGCCTGACTCGTCCTGTTGGGGGTGGAGCATGAAGGCTGAAGATGTGCTCAAGGCGGTCAATTTCATCCAGAGCGAGAAGGGCCTGGACCGTGAGCTGATTTTCTCCAGCATCGAGAAGGCCATCCAGCACGCCCTGCTGAAGAAGTGGGAAAACGACCGCAAGGCCGAACAGCTTCGTGACCAGGAACGCCGCATGCGCGGCCAAAAGACCGTGATGCCTGCCCCCAAACCCGAGGGTGAGGCCGAGGGCGACGAGGGGGAACCGGGCGCCGAACCCGAACTGTACATCCCACCCATCGAAGTCTCGATCAACCGCGAAAACGGCGAAATTGTCGCCATTCTGAACCACAAGGCGGTCGATACCGCCGAGCTGGGACGCATCGCGGCCCAAAGCGCCAAGCAGCTGATCATCCAAAATTTCCGGCAGGCGGAATCCGAGGAACTCTACCAAAAGTTCGCCAGCCGCCGCGGCGACCTGGTTCTGGGCGTCATCAAGCGCATCGACCGCCGCCGCGAGGGTGACCGCGGCGTCGCCACCGTCCAGCTCGACAACGAGAAAAACCTCGAGGCCATTCTTCCCCCCTCCGAGCAGATCCGTGGCGAAACCCACAACCCCAACGACCGCATCAAGGCCGTCATTCTGGATGTCAAACGCGAAAGCAACCGGGTCAAAATCGTTCTCTCGCGCACCCATCCCGATCTCGTCCGCCGGCTATTCGAGGAGGAAATCCCCGAGGTGGCCGACCATGTCATCGAAATCCGCGCCGTCTCCCGCGAGGCCGGAAACCGGGCTAAAGTCGCTGTCTCCTCCTCCGACATGAAGGTCGATTGCGTTGGCGCCTGCGTTGGCGTTCGCGGTAGTCGCATCAAGAACATCGTCGAGGAGCTCCATGGCGAACGGATCGACATCGTCCGCTGGAACGACTCGCTGCAGGTCCTCATCCGCTACGCCCTGCAACCCGCCCAAATCCTGGATGTCCATTGCTATCCCAGGCTCGGCCGCGCCATCGTCCTGGTTGATGACGACAACCTGTCGCTGGCCATCGGTAAAAAGGGCCAGAATGTCCGGCTCGCCACCAAGCTGGTCGGCTGGGACATCGAAATCATGACCGACGAGGAACTCCAAAAGTCCCTCAACAAGGCCGAACTCTGGTTCCGCCAGATCCCCAGCATCACCGACGAACTCATCGAAGCCCTCATCACAGAAGGATGCTTCTCTTATGAAGATATCACAGTCCTGAAAGCAGAAGATATCGCCACCCTGTCTGGCAATACCCTCACCGAGGAAGAAGCTGACGATATCCTCGAATATGCCGAGCAATATGCCGAGCTGATGGAAACTGCCACAGCCGAGGAAGAGCAGCAAGAAGCGCAGGCGGAAGAAGAAGCCCAGGCGGCCGCCGCGGAAAACATGGATTCGCTGTTTGAGGGTGAGCCCGCTCCTGAGGAAGGAACCGGGGAAGCAGCCCCTGCCCAAGGAGAGCCAAAAACCACCCTCGATGATCTGTTGGGGGGCGAAGATAACGCCCCGGGGCACCACCCCGGGCACTCCACCGAAGGCCAGTCCTGACCCATGCTCGGGGTGGGAATTTGCAGGCTCCAAGCCTCGCAAAATGGCAAAAACCGGTTGACGAGGGCACCTTGGCCCTTCTCAAGCCGGATTAGGGCTTTAGAATAATCAACTTGGGCCCCCCGTGGGTTCCAAGGGATCCACCGCGCGTGAGGGGCTCAGCTTGCAGAAGGAAAAGGTTAGGCTATACCTGATAGCCCGCGAAATGGATGTGGATAGCAAAGATCTGGTTGATCTTTGCAAATCTCAGGGCTGGGATGTCAAAAACCAGCTCAGCAGCATCGAGCCTGAACAGCGCGACATCCTCGTCCAATTGATAAAGTCGGGCGGCAAGAAAGCCGCGGCACCAGCCGCGCCTGCGGCTCCACCTCGTCCCACTATTCCTGCTCCCCCCAGGGCGGTTCGCCCCTTGGTTGCCCCCAAGGCTCCCAAACCAGAACCGGTTCCTGAACCAGAACCCGAACCGGCTCCAGCCGAGCAGGTGGCTCCCGCTGCCAAGGCTCCAGAGCCTGTGGTCGAACCTCCTACTGAAAAACCTGCCGCCGTGGCACAGCCTCCCGCCCCGGCCCCAGTTCCACCTCCCGTGCAGCCTCCGGCTCCCAGGCCACCGCTGCCGGGAATGGGCCGGCCCATGCCCAATCTGGGTGCTCCCCGGCCCCCCATGCCCAACTTGGGGGCTCCAAGGCCAACACCCACGCCACGCCCGCCGGTACCCGGGGCTCCCCCCGCACCCAAGCCGCCGCCGCCCGGTGCCATTGCCGCACCCAGGCCAGGTGGACTTCCCAGGCCAGCGGGTGATTTTTCCCCACGGCCTCCGGGGTCATCGCTCCGCGGTGACGCCACCACGCCTCCTGCCCAACCCCAAACGCCTCCCCCCATGGCCCCACGGCCTATCCCTCCACTGGGGGCCGGCCCGGGTCGTCTGCGCAATCTGGATTCAAACCGCCCAAGCCCTGGTGCTTCGCCCGGCGGGGCCGGAGCAGATCGCCGCCAGCCGCGTGTCCTGTCGCGCCCCGGCGTCATCCGCGTCCAGCCACCAGCCCCCCTCAAGCACCACGGCACCGAGGCGCCCGCCGCCCGAGCTCAGCCCACGCCTGCCCCCACCCCTTCCGGTCCCCGGAAACTGGCTGAAATCCCCAAGGATTTCATGCCCGGGCAGGCCCCCATCCGCATCGAGGACCTGACCCGGTCGGTCCAGGCCGACAAGCTCCGCGCCGAGCATGTCCCGCCCGCCGTCGATGACGAGGATGAGGACGGCAAGCCCGCCGCCAAGAAACCCGGCTCCGTCGCCGGTCGCGCCGATCGCCACCGCGAGCGCGCTGACCGCCAGGCCCGCCGCGCCGACACCGGCCACAATGTCCGCCTTGATCGCATCGACGACGAGGACGGTCCCCGCCGCCGCCTGGGCCGCAAGCCCCAACGGCCCAAGGGCCCCCAGCCGCGCAAGGGCAAGGTGCCCATCACCCTCCCCATCACCGTCCGCTCCCTGTCCGAAGCCATCGGCATGAAGACCGGTGAGCTGCTGATGAAGCTGATGGGCCAGGGCATCATGGGCCTCAACATTAACAGCAACATCGAGACCGATCTCGCGCTCCTCATGGCGCTCGAGCTCGGCATCGAGCTCGAGGTGAAGGCCAAGGAAAGCTCCGAGGACGAGCTGCTGCGCCAGTTCGCCATCGAGGACTCCCCCGAGCAGCTCAAGCCGCGCGCGCCCATCGTCACCATCATGGGCCATGTCGACCACGGCAAGACCTCGCTGCTCGACAAGATCCGCAAGTCCAACGTGGTTTCCACGGAAGCCGGCGGCATCACCCAGGTGCTCCGCGCCTGGCGGGTCGAGCACAACGGCAAGCCCATCACCTTCCTCGACACCCCCGGCCACGAGGCGTTCACCAAGATGCGCGCCCGCGGTGCCAATGTCACCGACATTGCTGTCATCGTTTGCGCCGCGGACGACGGTGTCATGCCCCAGACCGAGGAGGCCATCAGCCATGCCAAGGCCGCCGGGGTGAAGATCGTCGTCGCCATCAACAAGTGCGACCTGCCCGGCGCCAATGTCCAGAAGGCCCGCCAGCAGCTCTACGGCCTCGAGCTCATCCCCGACAACATGGGCGGTGATGTGCCGTTCGTCGAGACCTCCGCCGCCACCGGCCAGGGTATCGACGAGCTCCTCGAGACCCTCAGCATCGTCGCCGAGCTCGAGAATCTCCGCGCCAACCCCGACAAGCCCGCCAGCGGCGTCTGCCTCGAGGCCCACATCAGCGAGGGCCAGGGCGTCACCGCCACCATGCTCGTCGAGGACGGCACCCTCAAGAAGGGCGATGTCGTCCTTTGCGGCACAGCCTTCGGCCGCGTCCGCATGATGTACGATGACCAGGGCCG
>JAFMJU010000305.1 GCA_017853285.1 Gemmataceae bacterium | reverse complement strand
TGGCGCGCTGAGCGTTGCCGGGTTGACCACCCTGAACGCAGGCACCGGCGATGTGGTGCTGGATAACCTGCTGAACAGCTTCGGGACCGGTCCCGTGTCTGTCACCGCGGCGGGCGTGGATCTGGCCGCCTCCGGTGCCCTCAACTTGGGTACCTCGACCGTGACCGGCAGCATGGATGTGTTCGCCTCCGGACCGGTGACCCAGAGCGGCGCGCTGAACATCGGCAACTGGCTGGATGTGCGGTCGTACGCGGACGTCACGCTGACCGACGCGGGCAACACCGTTGGAACACTTGCACTTGAGGCCGATTCGGCCTCCTTCACCGAAGCAGGGGCTCTTGTGCTGGGCCGGGTGAATGTGCAACAGGGCGACCTCACCCTGACTGTGGGCGGGAATCTGACCCAGACGGGGCCGGTGCAGGTGGTGTCACCTGGCGCGACAACCACCATCAATGCCGCGGGCTTTGATGTGCAACTGCCCGACCTGCGCAACGACTTCATTCGACTCACCACGAATGCCAACAACCTTTTACTGGCCGACCAGAACAATGTCACCGTAGAGAATTCCACCCTGGCGGGTGATCTGGAAATCAGCGCTGGCGCCACGGTGACGCTGCTAGGCGTTGTTTCCACCGGTGACGCCACCGTGAATGCCGGCCAGGATATTTTCGGCGGTGACAACACCTTTGGAAGCGGGACGGCCAACATCCACTCGTTTGACGCAGGCCGGTACATCGACTTCACCAACCTAGGCGGACCCAGCCGGTTCAACGGCTCGACCTACCTCAACGGCACGATCGTCGATGTCACGGCGACGGGCGACCTGATCCTGGCGGCTGGCAACGCCTCGATTTTGATGAGCCTCGTCACCGACGGGTCGATCAGCCAGGACAAGAGCCAGGGGTACCTGAATCTCAGCGGCAACATGATTCTGGAAGCCCTGGGTGACATCACCCTGGACGCGCCGGGCAACGTGCTGGTGGGCAACATTGCAGCGTCGGCCACCAATATCACCCTGCTGAACACCAGCCAGATCTTGCTTGATACCACCACCGCCAGGGGTGACCTGACGCTGATCGCCCCCGCGGGTGTGAACCAGATCAACCCGGTGAGCGTGGGTGGCAAGCTGGACATCCAGGCGGGTTCCGACTCGGTGACCCTGACCAACGCCAAGAACAGTCTGCCCACCATCACCCTGGTGGCCGACAGTGCCAACATCGTCACCCAAGGCGCGGTGACCCTGCTGCCGACCACCGCCGCCAACTTCACGTTGAAAACCGGTGGCGCGGTGAGCCAGCAAGGCGCGCTGACGGCCGATGTGGCTGACATCGCCGCTTTCAGCCCGATCACCGGGCCGGCTTCTATCACCTTGAATGACGCGACCAACCGCCTGCGGGTGCTGAGCCTGATGGGTGGCACCGTGGTGGTGAATGACACCGGGTACCTGGACCTTGGGCTGGTGCATGCCAACAGCCTGACGATCAACATTCCGGGGGATCTTTACCAATCCAACCTTCTGAGCGTGTCCGGGCCTTTGGCCATCACCGCCCAGGATGTTTCGCTGCCCAACGCTGACAACATGATCAGCGGGGCGATCACGCTGAACGCGAACAGCGCGATGCTCGTGAACAGCGGTGATATCAACCTCGCCAATGTCGGGGTTACCGAAGGGTTGGCGTTGGAAACCCCCGGAAGCATCAGCCAGACCGGATCGATCAAGGCGGGGGCCTACGACCTGTACGCAGGCCAAGGCGCCTCATTGAACAACTTGGGTGGCGGCAGCGGTGCCAACCAGTGGGAAGGCGGACTGCTGACCCTGACCGGGGTGAACAACCTCTCTGGCGGGTTGACCTCCCATGGAACCGGGGTTCAGCTTGAAGGCATAGTGGGCGGGACCTTAACGGTTCTGTCTGGCTCCCTGTCAGGCAACGGCAAGGTGGGCCGTATCGACAATGTCAAGGGAACGGTTTCCCCGACTTTGGCGATTCCGGTGGCCAACAGCCTCTCGTCGGGAACCGCTCTGCTGCAGGCTGGCAGCGCACTCAACCTGCAACTGGATAGCGTTGTCCCTGGGACTTACAGCCAGTTGGTGGTGACCGAAACCATTCTGGGTGGCACGTCGGCGCTCTCCATTGAAGGCGCACAACTCAACCTCAGCCCCGGGGCGAAATTCTTCGGGCTGCTGGGCAACCAGGTCACCCTGATCGACAATCAGGGCGACAATGGTATCAGCGGCACCTTCAACGACCTGCCAGAAGGCGCGCCCCTGACCCTCAACGGCCAGAACTGGGTGATCAGCTACAAGGGCGGGGATGGCAACGATGTTGTGATCACCCGTCAGCGCTATGTGCCGCCGGCCACAGGCCCGGTGGTGGCCCAGCCCTTCAGCCTGGGCGCCGGCAGCCTGGTGGCCAGCCTGGGCAACGGCAAGGTGGGCATCTGGAGCGACAACGGGCAGTACCAGGAAATCACTCCTTTCCCCGGCTACACCGGGCCGCTGAATGTGAACACCCTGACCCGCTCGGGCAATCCGAAGCCGGACAGCATCGTGGTGTCGGTCGCCGGGCCGAGTGTGCCCCATGTGCTGGTGGTGGATGCCACCACCGGCCGCGTGGCGCTGAGCTTCTACGCCTTTGATCCGAAGTTCCTGGGCGGGGTGACGGTAGCCGGCGGCGTGACCAAGCTGAACGGCGAGCAGACCACGGTGATCCTGTGCGGGGCAGGCGCCGGCTCGGCGCCCGCGGTGAGCGTGTTCGACGCGGTGGACGGTTACTCGAAGGGCGCCTTCTACGCGTTCTCCGAGCAATACAAGGGCGGCGTGCGGGTGGCGATGTCCTCGCCGCTGGCTGACGGCACCAGCTACGTGGTGGTTGGCTCCACCATCAACAGCCATGTGGTGAGCTTCCTGCTGGACGACTACAACAACGCGGTCTCGAGCTTCTACGCCTTCCCGCCGGCCAACTGCCCGGAGGGCTTGTATGTCGCCGCCGCCGACCTGGACAACAATGGCACGATCGAGATCATCACCGGCGCGGCGAAGGGCAAGGCATCGCCCCAGGTGGCTGTGTTCAGCCTGATGGGACAGATGAAGAAGGCCTTCAACGCCTTCGACATGACCTTCGCGGGCGGCGTTCGCGTGGCAGCGAACGACATGGACGCCGATGGTGACCTGGATATCATGGCCGCCTCCGGACCTGGCGCCCAAGGCACCCTGAACGCCTTCAACTACCAGAATCTGGAGCTGATCGACTCGATGTTCATCAGCGACAGCGTCAACGGGGTTGTGGCCGGCAACAACTTCCTATCTTGATCCCAGGCGGGTGTCGCCCTGCCAGGCACACCCCTCCGGATTGATCTCCAACGACGACCCCGGTGGCTTCCACCGGGGTTGTTCCCTAATTAGGCCAAGCGAAAGTGTCACCCGTTGCGAAGGTGACGGCGTGGCCACCTGATGGCCCACACCCAACTTCAACAGCACCCATCTCCCGGGTGCTCCAAGCAATGAACGGGCCGACGGGCAGGGCGGCATCCCTAGGCCCTTGCTGAGCCACCAGAAGATTTGGTTTAAGTGCCTCCAATAGCGCGGGGGCCAAGGCTTTGCGACTGCCGTGATGGGGCGCCAGCAAAACCTCAACGGGTTGGGGATTAGAATCCAATAGCCGCCTTGTGCCCTGCCCCTCGAGATCTCCCGGCAGCAAGGCGCCGCCCCACGGGGAATCGATCCGGAGCACCAGACTGGCCTCGTTGCTTTTTTCCGCCGACACGGCGGGCAAGTCGGCAGGCGGGTGGAGTACCCTCACCGCGGTTTCGCCGTGAGTCAGGGCCATGCCCGCATGCAGCGTGCCTGGAACGCGCTGCCGTTTCGCCAGCCCTTCAAGCAGCACCCGTGTGAAATCGTTCTGCTTGTCTGAAAAACCTGGCCCGGTCCAGACCCGGTCAACCCGGATCCGATCGACCAATTCGAGGGCCCCGGCAAAATGGTCGAGATCGGCATGGGTGAGGATGAGGTCGTCGATCCGGTGGATTCCGCGGTGGCGCAAGAATGGTTCCACCACGCGGCGGATGATGCCCTCGCCGGAGACGGCTCCGGCATCGACCACCATGACACGCCGTCCCAGGGATGGGTCTGACAGTTCCACCACAATGCAACTGCCATGGCCCACCGCCAGGAAGGCGCATCGCCAACCTGGCCCTGTTGAGTTGAACCAGGCGCCAGGACTTGGCAACCAGCCCAGACAGAGCAGCAGTGCGGAAATCCCAGCCACCCAACGCAACTTCCATCGGGAAAAAAGTCCCGCCAAGCCGGCCAGCAGCATGGTGTGGAACAGCACCAGCCAGGCCAGGGATGGCCCGGGTGTGTAAAACCAGGCACCCGGGAGCCCCTCGGCCAGTTGCGATAAAGCCCGGCAGCCCCGCAGGGCTAGTGTGACCAACTCTCCCAGAAGGGGAGACAAGACAGGGAAATCGGGGCCCACCAGCACCAGTAGGAAACCGCAACCGAGGGCCCAAGCGCCAAGCAGGGCAACCGGTGGCCCCACCAGGATCGCCACCAGGCTGACCAGATTGGTTCGCGCGGCGACCAAGGGGGCTAGACCCAGCCAAACGACCAGGTTCACCCGCCAAACCTCGGCCAATGCCCCGGTCAACCGCAACAGCCATCGCAACCAACGGGGGCGGGAGAGATCCACGGCGCGCTGGTAGGCTTCCTCCTCCTCGGTAGGCTGATGCCACCAGGCACGGGTGGCCCAGTGGAGCAGGCCAGTGGCAAAAAACGACAACAGGCACCCGGTGCTGGACAGGTCTGCCGGCATCAGCACGGCGACAAGGAGCCAACTGAGGGCCAAGCTGTTGAGCATCGCCACCGGGCGGTGACCGAGCCAGGCTATCGCCATAGTCAGGATGGTGATCGCGGCCCGCAGGGCCGGAGGGCGACCGCCCGTCACCAAGGCGTACAGGAATACCACTGAGGCAACGACCAGAACCATCTGGCGGGTGCGGAACCCAGCAGCGCGCCCCAGCAGG
>JAFMJU010000304.1 GCA_017853285.1 Gemmataceae bacterium | reverse complement strand
CAGCCAAACCCGCCCGCCCAAAGGCCGATTCACCCACCGTAAAGCGCCCGGAACGCATTCCGATGGTTCCCTTGCTCCTCCTGAGCCTTCTGGCCCCGGACCAAACCGGGTCCAAGACACCCGCGGCCCCTTCGTTTCTGCGTGAGATCGTCCCTGTTTTCACGCGGCTGGGCTGCAACCAGGGGGCCTGCCACGGCAAGGGCGCGGGCCAGAACGGGTTCAGGCTGTCCCTCCGGGGTTACGCCCCGGCCCAGGACCACGAATCCATCACCCGTGAATTCAGCGGCCGCCGGGTGAGCACCGCGGCACCCCCCGAAAGCGAGCTGTTGCGAAAAATCACCGGCGAGGCCCCGCACGAGGGCGGCAAACTGGTGGACAAGGCCGCCAGGGAATACCAGGTGCTCCACGACTGGATACTCGCGGGCATGCCGGGACCCGATGCCAACGAACCCGCCCTCGAAAAGATCACCCTCGACCCGCTGCCCGACCAGGGATCCACCGGCGACAGGTGGCGCCTGAAAGTCAGGGCCCATTGGAAGGATGGCCAACACCAGGATGTGACCTGGCTGGCTCGCTTCACTTCCAACAACAACGCCATCGCCAGCGTGACCCCCGACGGCGCGGTGACCCTCGAGGGTCCGGGCGAGACCGCCATCCAGGTCGGTTTCCAAAGCGAGGTCACCGTGGCCACCGTGCGGATCCCCCATCGGGTGAACACCCCATCACCGGACAGGCTGCCACCATCCAGCCATCCCATCGATCGTTCCATCGCCCGGCAGTTGGAGGCGCTCCGTATCCCCCTGTCCGGTTTGGCGGATGATGCGACCTGGCTACGCCGGGTCTGCCTGGACCTGACTGGGCGACTGCCCACGCCCGCGCAGGTGGATGCGTTTGTCACGGACGCCGATCCCGGCAAATACGGCCGCCAGGTGGATGGACTCTTGGCCACGCCGGAGTTCGTGGATCTCTGGACCTTGTTTTTGGCGGAGTTGTTCCAGAACCGGCGCGAGCGCGACCACGATGTGCGCGGCCTGCCGGGAGTCCGTTCCTTCCATGCCTGGCTGCGGGAGGAGGTTGCCGCCGGCACCCCGTGGGATGCCCTGGCGCGGCGGATCCTGCTGGCGACGGGCACGGTCTCTCAGGACCCGGCCGTCGGATACTGGATCGTCGGGGTCGGCGAGGCGCAACCGGCCAACAGCGAGATGCCCGGCATGATCGCGCAGGCGTTCCTTGGCACCCGCGTGGGGTGCGCCCAGTGCCACAACCATCCGACCGAGCGCTACACCCAGGAAGATTACCTCCACCAGGCCGCCTACCTGTCCCGACTGAAACTCGACCGCAAGGGCCCCCGGCAAGGGGACACCAGCCTGGTGCCGCTGGCTGATCCCGCGGCAAAGACCGGGGTTTCCCACCCGCGCGGCGGACCCTTCCTCGAACCGCGGCCCCTCGACCGCACAAAAGCCAACCTCCAAGCGGATGCCGACCCCCGGGCCCACCTCGCGGCTTGGGTGACCGCCCAAGCCAATCCTTTTTTCGCCAAGGCCATGGCCAACCGGATCTGGCGACACCTGATGGGCCGGGGCCTGGTCGAGCCCGTGGATGATCTTCGTGCCACCAACCCGGCCGCCAACCCTGAATTGCTCGACCTGCTCGAGCGGGAATTCCGCACCTCGGGTTACCGTTTCAACCACCTGATCCGCCTCATCGCCACCTCGCAGGCCTACCGTCGTTCCTCCGCCACGCTGGAAGGGAACAAGACCGATGAACGGCACCACAGCCACTTCCCGGCCCGGCGGCTGCCCGCCGAGGTGCTGCTCGACGCGCTCTGCCAGGCCACCGGCTCACCGGAAGATTTTCCCGGCCATCCCCGCGGCACACGAGCGGTGCAACTCGCCGACCCCGGCCTGCCCAGCCGGTTCCTCACCACCTTCGGTCGCAGCGAGCGGGTCACCGCCTGCGCCTGCGAGAAATCCGGCGATGTCACCCTGCCGCAGGTCCTGCACCTCCTCAACGGTGACCGCCTGCTGGAAAAGATCAACCACCCATCCGGGGTGTTGGCCCGGGTGTCCAAGGGTGGCGGAACGCCCCTGCAAAAGGCCGACACCCTGCACCGGATCTGCCTGGCCCGGCCGATGGACGCAAACGGGACCAAGGCGTTTCAGGAAGCCCTCGCCGAGAGGGATGCCAACCCAGACGAGGTCCTGGCCGACCTGTTCTGGTCGCTGCTGAACTCCAAGGAATTCAGCTTCCAGCATTGAGCCAACCAACCAACGCAAGGGAGTTATCACCATGTTGACCGTGCGGATGGGACGCCGCGACTCGCTGCGCCTGGGGGCGCTCGGGGCGTTTTCCGGGGGGCTCCTGCAACGGCTGGCCGCCGCGCCGGCATCGGCCGGCACGCCCCGCGCGAAATCGGTGGTCCTGATATTCCTGGGGGGCGGCATCTCCCACCACGACACGTTCGACCCCAAGCCCGACGCGCCACCGGAGGTCCGGGGCAAGTATGGCACGCAGGCCACGCCGGTCCCCGGGGTCCGCTTCACCGACAAGATCCCGCTCCTGGCGTCCAGGCTCCCCCGGTACACGCTGGTGCGGTCGGGCTCGCACCACAACGACCACCACGAGACCGCCACCAACTGGGTGCTGTCGGGCCGGTTCGGCTCGCCGTTCGGCGATTACCCGGCAATGGGCGCGGTGGTGTCCCAGCAACTGGGTTTCCGGGGGGAGTTGCCGCCCTATGTGGCGATTCCCAAGAATCCCTCGTTCACCTGGGAACTCGGGCGCAGCGCCTTTTTGGGCGGCCGGCACGAGTCGTTCAAGACCGGCGACCCGGCCCCGCAGAACTTCCGGGTGGACGATCTGGCAACAGCCCCGGGCATGGCGGCAAACGGGTCCAACCGCGACCGCCGGCGGAAAAACCTGCGCGAGGCGGTGGATGGGCTCGCCCGTCAGGTCGAGGCCAACGACCAGATCCAGACCTACGACGCGTTCCAGCAGCGGGCCGCGGAAATGGTGCTTTCCCCGGCGGCACGCCGGGCGTTCTCGCTGGAGAGTGAGACCGACCGGACCCGGGAGCGATATGGCCGGACCACGTTTGGCCAGGGGTGCCTGCTGGCGCGGCGCCTGGTGGAGGGCGGCGTGCGGTGGATCACCGTCAACCATGCCGGTTGGGATCACCACGCCAAGATCTTTGAAGGCCTGGACAAGAAGCTGCCCGAATTCGACCGCGCCCTGTCCGCTTTCCTCGATGACATGGGCGAACGCGGATTGCTGGAGGAGACCCTGGTGGCCGTCTTCGGCGAATTCGGCCGAACCCCCACGCTGAACAAGGACGCCGGGCGGGACCACTGGGGCAAGGCGGGGTCGCTGTTGTTCGCCGGGGCGGGCACCCGGCCCGGGCTGGTGCTGGGCGCCACGGACAAGCTGGGGGGATTCCCCACCCGGCGTCCGGTGGGTCCCGCCGATGTGGCCGCCACGCTGCTGGACAGCCTGGGCATCGACCCCAAGCGGCAGATCACCACCCCCGACGGTCGCCCCCTGGAAATCCTCGATCAGGGCGAGGTGGTCCGGGAACTGTTCGCATGATGCTTCCCTGGCTTTTGGGCATGGCAACTGTCACCCTCTTTCCCGGGGCCGACAAACCGGTAGCCAAACCCGATCCACCCAAGCTGACCATGGTCTGGCCCTGGGTGGTCGAAGCGGGGGGCAAAACGGAATGCCTGCTGCGCGGCGGCGCGCTGGGCCAAACACGCGTGTGAGCCTGATGCCCACCCCATCCGGGAAGCAAAAGCCTATTCCACTGCAGGTATTGGAAAAGGCCAAGGATTTCCCATTGCCAGACGGGATGGATGCCAAGGCAAACGGCAACCAGATAGTGCGGGTGGAGCTGGCTGCGAACGCACCGGCGGGGGAAGCCCTGCTCCGGGTGGAGGGGGATAACAACACCCAATCCGAACTCCCCCTGGAGATCACCAAGGCCAAACTGATCCGCGATACGGACCCGAACAACGACCTCGAAACACCACAGCCCGTGGGCCCCCTCCCCGCGCGCATCCTGGGCACGATCGCCAAACCCCAAGACTGCGACTGCTTCCGGGTGGAATTGACCAAGGGCCAGAAACTCCGCGTGCAGGTCATCGGCCGGCGGAAAGGATCGCTGCTAGACCCCATCCTCACTATCCAGCAACCGGACGGCTCCCTTTGGAAAACCGCCGGCCCGCCGCCCAAGGCCGAGGACCTGGTGGTTATCACCACAGCGCCCCAAACGGGCCCGGTCTGCCTGGTGGTGCGCGACGCCTTCGACAGCGGCGGCCCGATGCATGCTTATGAATTGAGGGTCGTACTGGTGCCCTGAACCCGGCTGGCGCCCACCGGCAACACCACACCCTCCGGTGGCATTTTCCGATCCGGGCAAAGATCGCGCCAATTCACCCCACCTCGCAGTCCCGCAACTCCCTGGTCAGGGCGTCCCGGTCATATTCCGTCCCGATGAAAACCAGCCGGGTCCGGCGCTCGACACCATCGGCTTCCTCAAGGGTGAAGCGACGGCCCACCAGGTGGAAAAGGTGGATCGTTTCGACACCCGCGAGGTGCAGGAAACCCTTCGCGCGAAAAACCCCCTCCGGCAAACCCTCGAGCACCCGCTGGAAACGCTCCGGGTCGATGGGGACATCACTGAGGAATGAGACGCTCCGGTAGGGGTGGCGGTGGGGCTGCCCTTGCGGCGGTGGGTCGCCCAAGGTCCGACCCCCATGTTCACCACCGATGCCAAGGATCAACGGGATCGCAACACGCGACCGCTCGGTTCGCAGGATCCGGGCGCCTGGGTTCAACCCCCGGATCATCGCCTCCACTTCCTCCACCCGCCGGGTATCGACCAGGTCCACCTTGTTCAGCAGCACGACATCGGCATACCGGAGCTGGTTCCGGGCGGCGGGGTCATCAAACCGCTCCAAGGCGAAGTGCTCGGCGTCGGCGACACCTAGGATCGAGTCGACCCGCATCCTGCCAGAGAACTCCGGACGCACGAAAGTCCC
>JAFMJU010000303.1 GCA_017853285.1 Gemmataceae bacterium | reverse complement strand
GTGTTGCGCGGGATGAAGCGGTGATTCTCGGGGTGTTCCTCGCTTTGCAGCAGCACGCCTACCGGCACGGAGCGCAGGCCGGCGCAATCTGACCCGTGGTTGAGGCCGACCGAGGCGAGCCACTTGAGGATGCCGCGGCGGGTGAGCACGCCTTCGAAGGTGTCACCGGCGTAGGCGGGGAACTGGCTGATGCCTGTTTGGTTGATGCGGTTGAGGACCTGCTCGAGCGTGTCGGTGGTCTGGAGCGTTTCGACCTGACGCTGGAACAGCGGGATGGCCAGCTTGACCTCGCCCAGGTCATTGAGGATGGACTCGATGCGGAAGACGGTGCGCGGGGTGGGGATGGCGAAATCGTGTTCGCGGTCGATGCGGTTGTGGATGAGCGTGTTGCGCAGGTCGGCGAAACGGCGCAGGTCGCGGTAGACGGCGTTCTTGGCCTGGCGACCGGGCCATTCCATCTCGAGCAACTGGACGAAGGAGACGCGGTTGTCCTCGCCGTGGCGCGAGCGGAGCAACTGCTCGATGGAATTGAAGGCGGCCTCGAAGCGGCCGACCAGCTCTGGGAACCCGATCTCATCCTCGCCACAGCGCACGCACTCGTCCATCAGTCTGCACCCTTGTCTTTGGGTTGGTTGTCTGGTTTTGGCTGTTTGTCTTTGGGGGGCTGGAAACCCCAGGGGCAATTGCGGCAGCCGCTTTGGCAGCAGTAGCCCCGGTTGCGCAGGTAGTGGGCGGTGAAGACGAACTTGCCGTTCTCGACCGTGTAGTCGCGCCCCTCGATGAAGTCCTGACTGCAGGCCATGGGGATCAGGTCCCCCTGGGCGCGAGGTGGCGGACGGCGTTTTCCAGAAGCTGCAGCATGTGCTGGTTCTTGAAAATGGGGAAGGTCTCGTGGCCGGGTCGCAGGTAGAAGACCTTGCCCTTGCCGATGTTCCAGAGGCAGCCCGAACGGAACCATTCGCCGGTGGCCCAGCGTTCCTCGAGGATCACCTCATCGGGCTCGGGGACATGGAAGGATTCGCAGTACATCTCGGTTTGCGGCAGTTCGAAGATGGCCGGCAAGCCGCGGGTGATGGGGTGGTCTGGTTTCAGCACCCGCATCTGGCTGGGCTTGCCGTCGTTGCGGTAGGCGGGGAAGCAGCACCAGGGCAGGTGGACCCTTGCTTTCAGCGAGCCATCGGGGAACTTGCGGATCTCGGTGTAGGGGGTGGGGCGATCCTCGAACTTGGGGGTGGTGTAGCGTTTGGGAGGATCTACATAGGTGATTTCGACCGGTGTGCCGGAGTTTCTCAAGGCGGTTTGTGCGTCTGAACGGGTGCGATCGTACATGGCCTCGACAAAGGGGGTGGCCCAGTGCGCCGAGTGGAGGGCGATGAGCGACAGGGTTCCTTCCTTGATGCGCTGGAGGATTGGTTTGGCCATTTGCGGGGTGATCTCGGCCTGGCGGACATGGCCCCACCAGATGAGCAGATCGCAGGCGCGGAGGTAGGCCGGCGAGGTGCCGCGCTCATCGTCCTCGATCGAGACGGAAGTCACCTCGATGCCGGGCCGGGTCTTCAGGTGTTTGGCGATCTCGTTGCCCAGGAAATTGTCGTAGGCCTGTTTTTGTTGGGGTTGGCGTTCGTCCCACACCACCACGCGGATGGGGCGTGACGGTTGGCCGTTGGCCAGGCCGGACACGCCGGTGGCGGTTGCAAGCGATGTGGCGACAAAGTCGCGGCGGTGCGGGCGTGCGGGCATGGGGAGGATCCTGGGAGAGAATCAGGGGTTTTGATCGGGGCCTTCCTGGTTGGGGATGCGGCCGATCATGGGGTATTGCTCGCAATCGGCCACGGTGCCGGTGATGGGGCGGCTGTCGTCGCTGACCCAGTAAAGGGCAGCGCGGGCGATGTCTTCTGGGGCCAGCAGGCGGCCGGAGGGGATGGCGGAGACGGGGAGCGTATCGGGCCAGTTGGCGGGCAAGCCGTCGGCCACCTTGACGGCGTATTCGTTTTGGGTGAGGGTCCAGCCGACATTGAGCTGATTGACCCGGACGCCTTGGGGGCCGAGGGAGTCGGCCAGGTTGCGGGTGAGGGTCATCAGGCCGCCTTTGCTGACGGAGTAGGCCAGCAGGTTCGACTGGCCGCAATGGGCCAGCACGCTGCCGATGTTGAGCACCGAACCCCGGGAATGCCTGAGGTGGGGAAAGGCTTCACGGATCAGCAGTAGCGGGGCGCGCAGGTTGACGGCGATGACGCGGTCGAAAAACGCCGGGTCGGTTTCGGCGAGGTGGGCGCGGGTGGTGCAGGCGGCGTTGTTGACCAGGGCATCGAGTTTGCCAAACGATCGCACCGCGGCCTGGACGAGACGGCCGGGCAACGCGGGATCTGCCAGGTCACCCGGGAGGAAGGTGGTGGCGGGGCCCAATTCGGCGGCAAGGCGGGTACCCAAGTCGGCCTCGAGGCCGTGCAAGACCACCCTGGCCCCCTCGGAGACAAAGAGCCTGGCCATGGCCTCGCCGATACCGGTGGTGCTGCCTGTGATGAGGACCACCTTGTCGCGCAATCGCAAAGGAATCACCTCGCTGGAGGGAACAGGGTTTCTTAGGGTTTTTGGCCGGCGCCGAAATCCCCCTCGGCCGGGGGGGTGCCGGGGGCGCCCTGGAGTGCCATGAAAATCAGCCATGCGGCCAAGCCGGCTCCAGCCAGCAGGCCGAGGACAAGGATGGCCACACCCCACGGGAAGCCGCTTGCGGGGAAGATGTGCGGAAGGGCGCGGTCAGCCCGGATCCAGTCGGGCATGCCGGATTGCCAGACCAGCGTGGATCGTTTGATCTGGCGGGCGCGGGCCAGCGTGGCCAAGTCGCGGACGGGCAAGGGGCCCTTGCGCTGGCGGGTGACCGGATCGACATAGGACCATTGATCGGAGGCGCTTGAGGATTCGCCTCGGGGCGGCGGACTCTGGCTGGCTTTGGAGGGATTGCCTGAGGGGACCGGAGGAGGCACCGGGCCGAACAGGGCTGGCATGAGGTCGCCCGCGGAAACCCAGACCTGGCGGTCTGACGAGAGCTGGTCCTCGGCCATCAGGTGACCGGTGGCGCGCATGCGCTCGAGGTGATCGACCCCGTGGGGGCCGGTGATCCTGCCGCGTGTCCTGAGGAAATACATCGGTTCCCTTTCAGCCGGCGGCGCGGCGGAGCAGCCAGACCAGGAAGCCGACCAGAACCGTGGCGCCCACTCCCAGCACCACGGAGACGATGACCATCTCGCGGCGGCGGCGGCGCTCATCGATGCGGTCGACCTGGATCTGGAAGCGCTGTTCCACCTCGCGGGGCACCTTCCGGCCGAAGGCCTCGAGGCGGTAGTAGAGATCCCACAGCTCGGCCTCGTCGGCCTGTCGGGCGATGGCGGATTGCAACTCGTCGAGCGCGTTGACATAGCCGAGTTCCTCCTCGGTGTCGGCCAGCTCGCGGTCGGCCCAGGCCAGCACGCGCAGCCCGGCGTGGGCGCGCGGATCGCCTGGGGCCAGGCCCATGTCGGCGGAGAGCCGGTCCCACTCGGGCCGGAGGCGCATCACCTCGGCCAGATCCTTGCGGGCGCGGGCGTCGGCCAGCTTGCGGGAAAGGCGGGACAGCTCGTTCTGCAGGTGGGCGAAGCGGACGCGGCCATAGAGCCCGTCCACCTCGCGGCGGAGCGCCTCGCCCGGGGTCTCGACCCAGGGGGTGCCGGCCAGGATGCCGTGGATCTCGGCCAGTTCGGTGGCGCTGGCACTGCGGCGGGCACGCTCCAGCAGGTGGCGCTGCTCGTCGCGCTCGAGATCGCGGACATTCTCCTGCAGGGCCAGGCTGGAGGGATCGAGGCCCATGAGCCGGCGGGCCTGGACCAGGCGCGAGGCCGGGGCCTGGTTTTGCAGGACCATGCGGCGGAAGGCGCGCTTCTCCTCGTTGAGGGCCTGCTCGCGGTCGTACGCGTCGTTGATGCCGCGGACGATGGTTTGGACATCCTGGCCCGGGCGGGGCATGGGGGCGCCGAGGCGCTCGACCACCTGGGCCCACTGTTCGCGTTCGGGGAAGAACAGGACACCCAGCCAGGTGAGCAGGGGCGGGTCGAGTTCGGCCAGGTAGACGGCCTCGGAGCCGCGGCCCTGGGCCAGGTACTCGCCGCAGCGGGTGAGGCGGTCGCTGGCGTGGCGCATCCAGGCGGCGTACTCGTCGGCGAGCCGGCGGACCTGCACCTTCTCCACCTCGCCGGCGATGGCGAGCATGCGCTGGATGTCGGCGACGACGCGTCGCGGGTCTCGTTCCTCGGACATTGGCCTTCCCCAGGGGACACTGCAGTTTAACGCGCCCCGGTCCTGTGTTTTCGGATCATTTCACGCAATTGGGCGACGGGTACCGCGAAGCCGACGGCCTCGACCATGGCGCCCTTGGCCACGGCGACGCCGATGACCTTGCCGGTCATGTCGAAGACGGGTCCGCCGGAGTTGCCGGGATTGATGGCCACGCCGAGCTCGAGCACCTCGCCGAAGGGGGGCAGGTCCTTGGTGGTGGAGTAGGTGCCCTTGCGGACGGCGTTCTCGATGACATCGGCGTTGCCGAGGCCGGGGCTGCCGATGACGATGATGTCCTGCCCTTTCTTGAGACTTTTTTCGTCACCCAGTTCGAGGGCCTGGGGGCCGGGGGCCTCGCGCAGGCGGACGAGGGCGAGATCGCGGACATCGTCGGAGCGGACCACGAGGCCCTTGAATTCCCTGTCCTTCAGGCCGGGGGCCGAGGGGAAGCGGACGGAGACCTGATCACCGATATTGCCGGCGACATGCTGGTTGGTGGCGAGGAGGTTGGTGTCGATCAGGAAGCCGGAGCCGCTGCCCTTGGCATTTTTGAGCACGGCGACGGAAGGCTCACACTTGCGGACGATATCCTCCACCTTCAGCTCGGGCTTGGCCTCGGGTTTGGCTTCGACCGGGGCCGGCATGGGGGCCGGGGGATTGTCGGCCGGCTTGGCGTTGTTGTCCGGGGCATCAGCGGGTTGTTCGCCGCCCGCCTTTGCCGGTGGGGGTTGATCGGGGG
Source organism: Gemmataceae bacterium (assembly GCA_017853285.1). Lineage (GTDB taxonomy): Bacteria > Planctomycetota > Planctomycetia > Gemmatales > Gemmataceae > UBA6894. The sequence continues at coordinate 19 of JAFMJU010000303.1, read as the reverse complement.
CCTTGGGTGCAGCGGCATC
>JAFMJU010000302.1 GCA_017853285.1 Gemmataceae bacterium | reverse complement strand
CCGGCCCGGAAGGGCAAAACAGCCTCCGCATTGTCCGGATAGCCACGGCGGCCATGCTGATCGGCTGCCTGTTTTTCGGGGCGATCTTCGCGTACCTCCACGAATCCGGCAATCTCGTGGTCACCAAACCCAACCCGAAAGCCGCCGGGGCTGAACCCGTCGCCGACCTGTCCCCGGCCTTCCCGGTCCTGGGCATCCTCGCGGTGGTGGTCTCATTGGGCGGGTTGGCTTTCGGCGGCCTGGTGCTGAATCAACGGCGCCAGGCGAACCTGGCCCTGCTCGGCACAGGCGAGGGATCCCTCGATCCCAAACCCATCCTCAGCAACTCCGTGGCGGCCTGGCTGGTCGCCGGGGCCATGCGCGAAGGCCCGCTCTTGATGGCGCTCCTTTTCGCGACCATCACCGATGGCACCGAGCAGACCATCTGCCTGGGCGCGGCCATCGCCGTTTTGGCTTGGTGGTTTTTCCACCTGCCAACCCGCGCCAACTTCGCCCACACGCTCGGACTGGATTGACGCCGATTGCCCGGTCACCGGCAGGCGCGAACACCCCGTTCCACCATCTTTTTCAGGACCACCGGGTCGATATCCGCCAACCGCTTCACATACAGGCACCCTTTGCCCCGGTCATGGGGCCCAAGCTTTTCCAGCAGGTCCCCCATCGAGTCCAGGTCGCAGGTCAGGTAGATAGACAGCGCCGCCTTCCGGGGCGAGAATCCCACCTGGAAAATATCCCCCTCCCGGCCGGAGGCATACCGGTAATGGTGGTTGCCAAACCCCACCATGGCCGGCCCCCACATAACCGGTTCGCAACCGGTCGCGGCACGCATCATTTCAACCAGCGCCCGGCAATCCGTCTGCGTTTCCTGGTTGAAACCAGCCAAATAAGACCCCACACTCGCGCCGGTCGCCTGGGTCTTGTTCCCCTTCTTTCCACCCACGGGCAGCCCTCCTGCTGGTTTAGCCCCTCCCACCTTCGCAAAACCGGGTGCCAATGCAAACAAAACCCCGGGCAGGATTGCCCGGGGTTTTGGCAACTTCCCGTCAGGGAAAGTCGGATTACTTCTTGGCGTCGCCGCCCTTGGCGTCGCCACCCTTGGCGGGGGCGGGGGCTGCGGCCTTCTTCTCCTCACCGCAGCCGGTGATGGCGAAGGTGAAGGCGGCGGCCAAAAACAGGTAGCTGATCTTGCGCATGATGAAAGTCTCCTGAAGATACACCGCCAAGGGCACTCGCCCTGCCGGATTCGGATATTTTAGGAATCCCCGATCAAATCACCAACAGCAGGCCGGAACCGGCTATTTCTTGATGGTCAGTTCCACTCCCGCGGCCGGGAAGGCAAGCTCCTTGTCCAGCACCTTCCCCTTCCCGGTCACCACCAGGGCCGCCTTCCCCTCGGCGGCGTTGGCCGCCGCCTTCACCGGGAATCGAGCCTCGCTTTTGTCCTTGGCTATCGCAACCCCTGCCGCCGTCACATTGGCGGGCATTCCGGCCACACTCAGGGCGATCTCCCCTTCAAAGCCGGGGGCGCGCTTGGCCGTCACCACCAGGCTAGCCTCCTTGCCGGGGGCCACCGGGGTCGCGGGCTCCAGCCGGGCTGTCAACTGGAAGGGAGCCCGCTCGATCACCGCCAGCGTGGCTCCGCTCTCCCACCCGGCCGGTGGAAAGGCAAGGTTGGCCATGCCGCCGCGGATCGGCCCCATCACCGAGGCAGCCCGGGCCAGTTTTTTCCCGTTCACATCCGCCGAGCCGATCACGGTCAATCCGTGCGCCCCAAGCGCCACATTCGCCGGGCAGCTCAGCCTCAGGCTCCCCGCGGGCTCGGCCGGCTTCGCCGGCTGCCCCTGCGCGATGGTCAGGCTGCCCGTCACCCCCGCGGGGCCCCGGGCACTGATCTCGATCGGCCCGGCGTAATCCTGCCGGTTCACCAAAACCGGGATATCCACGGTGCCATCGTGGCGCACCTCAAAACGGTCCGCCTGCAGGGCCAGCGTGAAGCCCGCCTCGAACGGCGTCAGCGTCACCCGGTACACCTCGTCCGGCCCGCCCCACAGGTGCAGGTGCTCCACCTGCAGCAGGTACTCGCCGTCGGCCGGCGCCTTCCAGTCCAGCCGGGCCGCCTGGGCCGGATTGGTTTCAGCCAGCTTGGCCCCCTTGGCGTCCTGCACCGTCAGGATCACCTCGGCGGGGCTCCCCACCGCCGCGGTCTGCCCCTCCAAAATAAGCCGCTGGTCCTTGGTCGCCTTGAACCGGTACCGGTCCACATCGCCTCGCTTGTCGATCCGCCCGGTCACCCCGCTGGGGATCGACACGGGCGTGGCCTTGTCCGGGGTGTCGTTCGGCTCCGCCTCCACCTTCTCCTCATGGTCAGAGAATCGCACGGTCACCGGCGAGCCCGCCTGACCGGAAACTCCCCGGGGGTTCACCTGCGCCGCATCCACGAACGGGTCGGCCGGGACATCGATCTCCACCGCCTGAACACCCTCCACGCGCTGCCCCGCGAATCCAACACGGCCCCGGGTCCCGCGGCGCACCGCCAGCGGGTAGGCGCAGGTCGCCGCCGGGCAATCCGCCACGCGCAGCAAGTAATGGAAGTCACCACCCCCCGCCCAGGCCGTGTCCCGCACCTGCACCAGCACCTCGCCCGCCTGGGCGAACGCGAACACCAACCGGGGATCCCCCTGCAGACCCGGGGCATCGTTGTTGTGACCCTTGCGCAATTCCCGCCCCGCCGTGTCATACAGCGTGATCTGCGGGTCCACCGCGCTGCCCAACCGCCGCCCGATCACCTCGAACACCAGCGTCTGCGGCGCCGGCACCTTCAGGCGAAACCAGTCGGCCTTCTCGGCGTCCACTTTTCCCTGCACCAGCGTGGGCGAGGTGATGGCCTGGGCCGTTGCCCGCTCCTTCGCCGCCGGGGTGGCCAGCGCCACCGGCAGGTCATCCAGCCACACCACCCGGTCCGGCCCGATGCCATGGGGAGAGGAAACCCTAATCAGCTGCAATCCCACCGGAGTTCCTGCGCCAGGCTGAATCCTGGCCGTCAGCTTCGCCGGATCCGGCTTGGCCCCAGGGTCACCCCATTGGACCTGGCCTGGAAAACTCATCCACAGCCCGGCGGGCCGGTACAACTGGCTCCCGGTCAGGGGTAAGTCAAACGCCTGACTTCGGCTGTAGGCCAACGGGGTCAACGGATTCACCGCGGGTTGCAAAGGATTTTGCGCCCGGCCAGCCCCGGTCCAGCCCAAGGCGAGACATCCCAAAGCGGACAAAAAGGCCCGATTCATTGCCACGGACAGTCTCCCACGGGAGGCATAAGACGGGAAATTCACCATATTCGGCTTCCATTTCCGTTGGGCCGCAACGGCAGGGGCGGGATGCTGGCAACTCTGTTAATCCAGTGAATCAGGCAGGCTTGGGGCATTTCCCAAGGGATTCACTCGCCCCATGCTAACCGGACGGACTGGCCTGTCCAAGCAAAAAGGTCGATGCAAAGTGTGGAAGCCACCGGTGGTTGCAACACCAGGGGTCGCAATTTCGGAGATAAAGCTAAAACCCGATATCAGCCTGCGACTTTCCCGGATCACCCGGGGCAAACCGCCCCAACCGGTCTGGTCAGTTTTCTGCAGGTCTGCTATTCTTCCGGTTTGGAATTTGAAATCACCCGAAGGATCAGGGCCACCGGCTGACGGCCATCCTTCAGGAAGCCCCAAACGGGCTCGCGGCTGAACCATAGTTCGATTCGATTGAAGGCGGGAGTGGACATGTACGCTGTTGTGGAAGACGGCTCCAAGCAATACCTGGTCAAGGCTGGCGACATCGTGGAGATCGATCTCCGCAATCTCGAGCCCGAGAGCAAGATCCAGCTCGAGCGCGTCCTGCTCGTCAAGAAGGGCGAGCAGGTCGTCGTGGGTCAACCCACCGTCGCCGGCGCCAAGGTGGTGGCCACCGTTCTCGGCGAAACCAGCGAAAAAACCCACATCATGAAGTACCGCCGGCGCAAGAACTATGTGCGCCGCAAGGGCCATCGCCAGTACTACACCAAGGTCCGCATCGAGGAAGTGGTCGCCTCCTGACCACCAATTCTCAAACGGCTCGCGCCACCGGCGGAACCCTGCCTTGTCTTGGCTGGGAACCGCCGGTTAGCTTTTGCGTCTGGGAAAAGGATTTCCCCTGATCCACCAGACGGCAGGAAGCTGGCACCATGCGATCCACACTCGTCTCCGCCTTGGTTCTGTCGGGCTTTGTCGCCCTTGTCGCCCCGGTGGCCAAAACCCGCATGCAGGGCAAGGCCCAGCCCCCGGCGCCCCGCGCCCTGCCGCCGCTGGGCAACGCCACCCCCCTTCCCCTGGCGGTGCCTCCCAGCCCGCAACCCGCCTACTCCGGCCTCATACAAGCCGGCTTGAACCCCGCAAACGGTGTTTCCCCTACCACCCCTGCCGCGGGCCCTGGAAACACAGTCACCCCCGGGGCGGCCCCGCTTCCAATTTCACTGCCCGGGACCGGCTGGGCCAGCCGTCTGGAAAAAGACCTAACCTCCCTCCCCCCGCTCACCAGGCAAATGGTCCTCACCTCGCGCCGCGGCGCCGACTGGCTGTCGCGCATGAACGGGGTCAAGGGCCTGTTTTCCCCCGGCATCGAGCCCGCCATCCGTGAGGAGGCGGCCGATGAGGGTATGCTGCGCCAGATCGGCTCCGCCTGGGCCCTCAACCGCGCCGCCCAGGCCTTTGGCGATGCCAAATACGAGGCACGCTCCCTGCAGAACCTGCTGTGCGCCCTTGAGGAAACAGCCGTCGACTCCACCGACCCCAAGGCCCGCCACACCTCCGTGCCCCAGGTGCTGATGCCCCGTGTCTTTGGCACCGCCCTGCTGACCCTGGCCCTGGTGGACCAACCCTCCCCGCCCTCCGACATGGTCGAGCGGTCCGAGGAGTTGGTGAATTACCTGCGCCGCGAGGCGCTGGCAGGCCTGCGCACCCCTCCCGCCGGCACCCCGGCCACCAACGCCCCCGCCGGCCAGCGCTACCTGGTGGCCTTCGCCCTCATGAAAAGCAACACCATCCGCCCGGCCGCCTGGA
>JAFMJU010000301.1 GCA_017853285.1 Gemmataceae bacterium | reverse complement strand
AAGGCCCAGTTGGAGGAGGCCCAGGCCGCCGTGGCCGCCAGCAAGGCCCAGTGGGACAACGCCAAGCAGCTGGAAACGCAGCACCGCGAGAAGATCGCCGGCCAGCAGAAGGTGGTGGATGGCAGGAAGGCCCTGGCCGACGCGGCCCGGCGCATGTTCGAGAACCTGCAATCCTCCTCCATCGCCCCCACCAAGGACCAGATGTTCTCGGCCCAGATGCAGGCCGAGGCCGCCCAGGCCGAGGTGGACGCCCGCAAGATCGAGCTGGAAGCCCTGCAGAAGCTGAACCCAAGCTTCCAGGTGTCCCAGGCCGAGAGCGACCACAAGGCCAAGGAGGCGCAACTCAAGAAAGCCCAGGTGGCCCTCGACGAGATGGTGGTGCGCGCCCCCGCTGAAGGCACCATCCTGCGCTTGAGCGTGCAGGTGGGCGAATCCCTGGGGCCGACGCCCCGCATGCCGGCCATCCAGTTCCTGCCCTCCGGGAAGCAGATCGTGCGCGCCGAGGTGGAGCAGGAGTTCGCCACCGCCGTCCGGGTGGGCCAGAAAGCGATCATCTACGACGATGCCCGCAGCCGCCGCGACGCACCCCTCGCCACCGGCAAGGTTCTCAGCGTCTCCAGTTGGTACAGCCCCCGGCGCGCCATGGTGATGGAACCCCTGCAGTACAACGACATCCGCACGCTGGAATGCCTCATCGAGGTGGATCCGGCCCCGGCCAACCAGAACCCCGACAACCTGCTGCGCATCGGGCAGCGAGTACGGGTGGAATTGGAAACTGGTGGCGCGGCGGGTAAAAAGGATCCAGTGGAAAAGTCGCCAGGAAAGGCGCAGCCCTCGGCATCGAAGGGCTCCTCACCCAACCCGTCAGCGAAGGTGGCAGGATCCTGATCGTAGTCGCGACCAACCGACCCGTTCGCCAGGCTTCCCATGGGGGCCTGGTGATCTTGTTTTGCTCAGTCGCGGCCGGCCTTCTGGCCTGCGGGTGCTCGGAACCACTTCCCCAGAAGGGACACTTGGTACCCGACCGGGAGGGCGGTCCCGAAATCGCCCTCGCCGATCCCCAACCGCCCGCCACACCGGCCGGGGAGCCAGATTTCAAGGCTGACAAACCTGCCTCCCCGATTGACCCGGATGCCCAGGCGTTCCTGGCCGACCCGGTCGCCTGGTTGAAGGATTGTCTGGCCCGCCAGGCGGATGTGCGCGGCTACACCTGTGTTTTCTCGCGCAAGGAAAAGCCCAAGGGGCACAATCACCTGCATGCCAGCACCATGGATGTGGAGTACCGTGACAAGCCGTTCGCCGTGCGCATGCGGATGGTGAAGGGTGGCAGCCGGCTGGCCCGCGAGGTGCTTTACGCCGAGGGCGAGAACAAGAACCAGATGGTGATCCTGCCTGTCGGGGTGCTGGCCTGGGGCGGTTTGGCCTACCGCAATCCCCTGGATCCGGAGGTGATGGATGGTCACCGCAACCCCATCACCAAATTCGGCCTGAAACAGACGCTGGAACGGACCATCTCCGATTGGGAAACCCTGCGCAAGGATGCCCCGCTGCAGGTGCGCTGGCTGGGCTTGCAGGCCACACCCGAGCTGGACGGGAAGCACTGCCTGGTGGTCATCCGCGAGGGGGCGGCCGATCCCGATGATCCGGCCATTCGGTCCGAGACGATCTGGATCGATCCGAAGACCCGCCAACTGGTGGGCAACCGCCTGACGGATGACAAGGGCGGCGTGATTGCCGAGTACTGGTACAACAAACTGGTGAATAATCCGGAACTGCCCGCAAACCGGTTCAAAATCGCCACCCTGAAATGATTTTCGGCCCATTCCGGCCGGCCTTTGACGGTTCCCCCTAACCGTATCCATGCTTTATACTTGCAGATTGCGAACGATTGATTCGGAGCTGCAAGACCATGCCTTTTGCCAAGGTTGAGACTCAGGTCGATTTCCCGGCCCTGGAGCGGGCCATTCTGGAACTGTGGCAGAAGGAAAAAACCTTCGAGCGGCTGGTGGAGCGGAACGCCGAGGGCGCCCGCTGGTCGTTTCTGGACGGCCCCATCACCGCCAACAACCCGATGGGCGTGCACCACGCCTGGGGCCGCACCTACAAGGACGCCTTCCAGCGGCACCATGCCATGAAGGGGCACCGCCTGCGCTACCAGAACGGTTTCGACTGCCAGGGGCTGTGGGTGGAGGTTGAGGTCGAGAAGGAACTCGGCCTGAAGAGCAAGAAGGACATCGAAAACCTGGCGGGGGACCGGTTTCAAAGCATCGACAAGTTTGTCGAGCTGTGCAAGGCGCGCGTGGACAAATTCGCCAGGGTGCAAACCGAGCAGAGCATCCGCCTGGGCTACTGGATGGACTGGGACCGGCCCGAGGACTGGGCCAAGCCTGCCGATGACCGGCGCAGCTACTTCACCATGTCCCAGACCAACAACTACGCCATCTGGGGCTTTTTGAAGAAGTGCAACGACCGCGGGCTGGTCTACCGCGCGCATGACTGCATGCCGTTCTGCCCCCGCTGCTCGGTGGGGCTGAGCCAGATGGAGATGTCGGAGGGCTACCAGATGGTGGCCCACCGATCTGTGTTCTTCAAGCTGCCCATCCAGGGCAAGCCGGGCGAGTTCCTGTTGGCCTGGACCACCACGCCCTGGACGCTGACCAGCAATGTGGCTGCTGCGGTGAACCCGGAGCTGACCTACCTGCGCGTCTCGCACCGCGACGAGATTTACCATGTGGCCAAGGGCGCCTTTACCGCCGCGCGCCTGGAGCAGCAGTTCAAGGACAAGGAATGGATCGACGGCGTGCCCAAGCTGAAAAGCCTGGAGCAGTTGTTCAAGGAGAAGGGTGGCTTCGAGATCGTTGGCGAGGTGAAGGGGGCCGACATGGTCGGCTGGGCCTACGAGGGCCCGTTCGATCACCTCGAGGCCCAGTCCAGCCCAGGCGGCTATCCCGAGGATATTGCCCGCGTGGCGCTGTCGCGCGACTGGACCGACAGCGTTCCCGCCAACCGGGCCCACCGCGTGGTCGCCTGGCGCGAGGTGGGCGAAACCGAGGGCACCGGCATCGTGCACATCGCCCCCGGTTGCGGTCGGGAAGACCTGGGTCTGGGGCGTGAAAATCGTCTGCCACCCGTGGCGCCGCTCGATGAGTACGGCTGCTTCCTGCCCGGCTTCGGTGAACTGGCCGGCAAGAGCGCGCTCGACCCCGCGGTGCCGGACACCGTGTTCGCCCACCTGGAAAAAAATGGCAAGCTGTTCGCGTGGGAGAAATACCCCCACAAGTACCCGCACTGCTGGCGCTGCAAGACCGAGGTCCTCTTCCGCCTGGTGGATGGCTGGAACATCTCCATGGCGTGGCGCGAAGAAATCATGCGCGTCTGCGACGATGTGAAATGGATCCCCGAATTCGGCCGCCAGCGCGAGCTGGACTGGCTGAAGAACATGGGCGACTGGATGATCTCGAAGAAACGCTACTGGGGCCTTGCCCTGCCCATCTGGGTGGATGAGGAGAGTGGCGACTTTGAAGTGATCGGCAGCCGCGAGGAGCTGAAGGAACGGGCGGTGGAAGGCTGGGCCGAGTTCGATGGCCACACCCCGCACCGGCCGTGGATCGACCTGATCAAGATCCGCAACCCGCGCACCGGCAACCTGATGAGCCGCATCTCCGATGTGGGCAACCCCTGGCTTGACGCCGGCATCGTGCCGTTCTCGACCATGGGCTATTACAAGGACAAGGCCGAGTGGGAGAAGTGGTTCCCCGCCGACCTGATCACCGAGTGCTTCCCCGGCCAGTTCCGCAACTGGTTCTACGCGCTGCTCGCCATGTCCACCATGCTGGAGGCCAAGGCGCCGTTCAAGACCCTGCTGGGCCATGCCCTGGTGCGCGACCAGACCGGCGATGAGATGCACAAGAGCAAGGGGAACTCCATCCCCTTCGAGGGCGCCGCCGACAACGGCTACGAGATCAAGGGCAAGAACGGGAAGATGGAAAAGCACCCGCCGATGGGTGCCGACCTGGTGCGCTGGATGTTCTGCCGGCAAAACCCGTCGCAGAACATCAACTTTGGCCCGCAGATCGCCGAGGAGGTGCGCGCCCGGTTCCTGCTGAAGCTGTGGAACACCTATGCGTTTTTATGCAACTACGCCCGGCTGGACGGATTTGACCCCTCGGCTCCCCAGGTGCCGCTCGAGCGCCGCACCGACCTGGACCGGTGGATTTTGTCCGATCTGCAAAAGCTGATCCGCCAGGCTGAGCACGCTTTCACCCACTACGACCTGGCCCCTTTCTGCCTGGAGGTGGAGCGGTTCATCGATGACAAGCTCAGCAACTGGTATGTGCGCCGCAACCGCCGCCGGTTCTGGAAAGCCGGCGCGGGTGAGGACAAGACGGCCGCCTACCAGACGCTGCACACGGCGGTCTCGGTGGTTTGCCGTTTGGTGGCGCCGCTGATCCCGTTTGTCACCGACCACATGTACCGCAATCTGCACGAGGACGGCGCGGAGAGCAGCGTGCATCTGGCCCTGTGGCCCTATGCCGACGAGAGCATGGAGGACGCCGCGCTCAGCGAGGAGATGGAGGCGCTGCTGCGGCTGGTGAGCCTGGGGCTGTCGGCCCGCAACAACTCGAAGATCAAGGTGCGACAGCCGCTGGCCGAAATCGTCATCGCCGCCGGCACCGAGGCCGAGGCCCGTGCCGCGGCGCGCTTTGGCGACCAGATCGCCGAGGAGCTGAACATCAAGAAGGTGACCGTGCATCCCGCCGGCGCCGGTCCGCTCCTCACCGCCGAGGTGCGGCTGAACCTGAAGACCTGCGGCCAGCGCCTGGGCGCCCGGCTGAAGGAGGCGCAAACCGCCCTGGCGGCGCTGGACCCCACCGAGGTGGCGGGCAAGCTGCTGGCTGGCGGCACGGTGGAGATTGGCACCTCCACCGGCCCCGAACCGCTCACGGCCGCCGATGTGCAGATCACCCACAAGGGCCGCGAGGGATTCACCGGCGTGGCCGACCGCGCCACCCAGGTCGCGCTCGACACCCGCGTGACCCACGAGCTGGCGCTGGAGGGCATGGCCCGCGACATCATCCGCCAGGTGC
>JAFMJU010000300.1 GCA_017853285.1 Gemmataceae bacterium | reverse complement strand
ATCCCTAGTTTAGATATATCCAGCAACCTGAAATACCCGTGTCCAGCTTGGAGGGCACGGGGTCGCAAGATTCACCCGCCGGAAATTTCCGGTTGAAATCGCCGGGCATTTATTGGTCGCCAGCCACGGCCTTGGGCGGATTGACGAACGCCCGGGCGATCCTTTCGCATTGGTCGGCAGACATTTCACCCTGCTGGATCCAGAGCCTGTATCTGATTTGCAGGGGTTTTTCAGGTGTCAGGTCGTATTCAAAATAATCGCCGAATCTTCCATATTCCCGCTCGCTGCCACGGGTTTCGCCAGGGTTCGAAGGATGATTGACCCGCAGCACGGTGAAGCGTTTGCCATCGGTCAAAAAGCTCATGGCGTTCCAAGGCAGGTTGATGGCTTGGGGATTTTTTCCCTTGGCGTCCCAGTTTCGGGTCTCGCCGTTTTTGCCTTTGCCATCGGGGCGAAGGTAGTAGGTTTGCTCCTTGCCGTTTTTGGCAACTTCCTGGTTGGCCCGGAAATGGAAGCCGGCGTGTTGAGGGTCACCATCGAGCCGGATTGTCCCAGCCTTGCTGACGAGTCGGGTGCTCCAGTCGATAAGGGTGCCACCCGGGGTGTTGTAGACAGTCAGCTCGCGGGTTTCCTCGGCAAAGGTGGCCCCATCGCTGCCATGCCAGGCGATTTGGGCGCGCTGGCGGCCCAATACCTGACCTGCCTCGGTGAACAGTGTTTTTTCGTGCTCGGAGAATACATTCTGGGTGCCATGCCAGATGTCGGCGGTTTTTTTCTTGCCGTCCGGACCCGTGTAACTGATGCGGTTGAACCCGAAGAACAGACCCCTATGGTGGGGGAATTGACCGTCCTTGGCGGTTTTGGCCGAGGTGTTGGTGAGCATGGTGGAGCCGTCCACCGGATCGAAGACATTGTGGAACGGCTTGAAGGTGTAGTAGTGGTCGGACGCGTCGCGCTTGTGGTTGAAATACTGAAGAACCGGTCTTTTTTTGTTCACCTCCACCAGGTTCAGCTCGGGCAGGCCTTCTTTGGATTCCCCGAACCTGAAAGCAGGAGGCGCCACCACATGATTCAGGGTGACAGGGGTGGCTTGAACCTTTTGGCCAGCCTTCAGCGCCGGAAGGACGAAGACCAGGAATTTTTCCACCCCGGGATCATCGGTTTGGCCCCGGCCGGCGATTTGCGCTGGCACCACGCCACCGGATGACAGTTCGACCGCGTTGGTGGTGGCGGCGATCCCTTTGGGAGCCGGTATCTTCACCACCACATCGGCCAAATCCTTTTCGCCGCCGGAAACCGTGATGTTTTGGGCTCCGGCCGGTGGCAGGCATGCCATCAGGCCGATGAGTGTGACCAGCGAATACTGCCGCATGGGATAATCCTGAGTGAGAGAGCTTTCATCGACGATTGTGCTGCCTTATTCTCGCGGTTGCAAGGGCCTTGGGGGGTAAAGACCATGGCGATGATGGCCGATGAACCGGACCGAAGGGCTCTTTTGGCTTTGGCGGGGGTTTCAGGACTGGCACGAACTGTGCCCGGCGCGGGAGCCCAGGACTCCGCTGCCGCACCCCGTGTGGTGGTGGAGTCTGTGCGGCGCATTTTTCACAACGGCGAGCACAACGCGTTCACCGACCTCGCGCGATTCAAGGGGCGGGTGTACCTGACCTTCCGAAGTTGCCCGGATGGACACATGGTCCATCACACGGCATCGGTTCTTGTGCTGCGATTGGAACCGGACGGGACCTGGAAACAGGTGCACCGTTTCTCGGTGAAGGACCGGGACACGCGCGACCCGCATTTTCTGGTCTTCAAGGAAAGGCTCTTTGTCTACACGGGGACCTGGTATGCCGGTAAGACGACCATCGCCCCGAAAGACTACGACATGAACCTGCACCTCGGGTTCGCCGCCTGGTCGGTGGACGGGGAGTCCTGGAACAGCCCGGTGATGCTGGAAGGGACATTCGGACATTACATCTGGCGGGCGGCTGCCCATGGAAGCACCGCTTACCTTTGTGGCAGAAGGAAGCCCTCCTTCGAGGTGAAGCCCCGCGGTGAACCACGCGAGGTGGAATCGATCCTCCTGGAAAGCGAGGACGGTTTGACCTGGAGGAAAAAGGGGGTCTTCCAGGAAATCGAAGGAGACGAGACAGCCTTTCTGGTTGAACCGGATGGATCCATCCTGGGAATCGCGCGCCGGACCGGGAACGCCCCGGCCCAGGTGTTACGGTCCAAGCCTCCATATTCAAATTGGGACCGGAAGGTTCTCAACCGGTCCGTGGGTGGCCCGCTGGTGGTCCGATGGAACGGGCGGTACCTGGTGGGTGGGCGAAAAATCACGCGGGAGGCAGGGCCCAAAACAACCCTGTGCTGGCTGGTGGATGACCAATTGGCGGAATGCGCCGAACTTCCATCCGGCGGGGACAACAGCTACCCGGGTTTCCTTGAAACCGGGCCGGGCCGGGCGTGGGTCTCGTACTATTCCACCCATGAAAAGGACGCGGATGGGAAGGCGATAACCGCCATTTACCTCGCCGAATTGAGGTTGGAATGAAGGAAGCCGCCCGGTTCACCCGGGCGGCTTCCTGGACCGTTGCACTGTGTTGCCCCGTGGCGTCGCGTCAGCCAGCAAGACCCAGGCGTTTGCGCAGGTTTTCGAACTGGTAACCGACCCGCTTGGGGATGAAAGAGACTTCCTCGTGGAAACGGATGAGGGCGGCGACGCGGGCCTTGCCCTCCTCGGTCTGGGCCGCCTCGGCCGGGGTTTTACCCTCCAGACTTTTCAGGGGCTTGTTGAGCCAGGTTTCCTCGAAATGGCGAACCACTTCCTCAAGCTGGCGTGACTTCATCTCCTCCTCGGTCACATCCTGCTCGAGGGGAACCACCAGCGGTTCATGGGCCGCCTCGCCCAGCGATCCGGTCGCCCGCACAGGGTTTTCCTTGTCGGCCCAGCCCAAGGCCTCGGCGAATTCGGCACGAATGCCCTCCATGACTTCCTTGTCCGGTCCGGTCAGGCGGCCCAGGGGCATGTTGAGGGTCATGTGGGCGACCACCGGGGCGAAGCGCGGAGTTTTGTTCTCCTCGCCGGGGACAAGGATCTGGCTGCCGGTCTTGCCCAGCAAGTAGGCCTCAACCATGGTCTGCCCCTGCTCGCTTTCGTCGGCCTGGTGGACGAGCAGACGCTTCTCGGAGTTGAGTTTCGCGAACAGCTTGTCCAGGAGCGCGGGATTGCGGGCCACGAAGTAGAACTCGTGGAGGGCGTGGTCGCCCGGCTCGGACCCATGCCCGGCACGCAGGGCCTCGGCCAGGATCAACGCGGTTTCCTTGCGGCCCGAATCGGGCTCCAGGGTGGAATACCGATTGAGGTGTTGGAGCGCCTTGGTGTTGTCGCCCAGCCATGCGCTGGTTAGGGCGGCGTTGAAAGCGGCCGCGGGATCCTGGGGATCTTGATCCGCCAGGGTGTTGAACATTTTGGCCAGATCGCTCAGTCGGCCGGAGCGGTGTTCCTTGGCAAGCTTGTCCCATGCGGCCCGACGCTTGCTGCCTGGTGGCGGGCTGAGGAGGGAGTATTCCCTTCGGATGAAGGAGGGCGAGCCGGACTTCTCGCCATACAGGGCCTCGAAACCGTCCTGATAGCGGGAATTATTGGGGTCCATGCGCGTGGCCATGCGCAGTGCGTTGCGGGCAGCGATCGGCCGGCCCAGCTGCGATTCAACCTGACTCAAAAAAGCATAGACTTGGGCGATTTGCTCCTTGGCGTCCAGGGAGTACATGTCGACCGCCTTGCGGGCGAGAATAGCCGCACCTGGAATCTCCCCTTCCTGACGCCTCCAGAGGGCACGCTGGAAATGGGCCGGGGCGAAGTTGGCATCGATGGCGATCGCATCGTCCAGAGCCTTTTCGGCTTCGGGACGGCGTTTGAGCGCGTCGAGCAGCTTGGCTTTATGCAGTCGGAGTTCCAGGTTTTTCGGCTCGGATCCGATCGCCTGGTCCATGGTCCGCAAGGCCGAATCCAGCTGACCTGCGCGGGCCTGGGAAAAAGCCTTTTCCAGGGTGCTGGCAATGCCCTGGCAGCAGAAACGGAACTTTTTGCCGCTTCCGCACGAGCACAGGGCGTATGGGTCGCTCATAAAACTAAATCCTCAGGGTGGCGGGCCTCGGCCGCGCGAAATCGTGAATCGGAATGCCAAATTGCCTTTTTCCCAAATCAACCGGGCTGCAATAGCCCGGGAGGGATACAGGCTCCCGCCCCAGCCCTGTTTAACGGGCCGGTTTCCGGATCATTGAGCGGGAAAGGGCCAACCGTCATCGGTCGCCCCCGCCGGGGATCTCCGGTCAGCGAAAAGGCTACATCCCAAGCTACGGGGTGGAAGTCGGGTTGGAAAGCAGATCATTGGCAACCGCCAGGGGCAAGGGAAGGGGTGGGTAGGGGGCAGGCGCAGCCAGAGACCTGCCCCAAATTCGGTCATCTCTGGCGGAATAGGCCAAAAGAGCGGTCCGGCGGGGCAAAAGGAAGACAGGAAGACGACCGACTTTGGTTGACTCGGAACGATCAAATGGTAACTTGGAAATCTCGGGGGGAATGATCCCCCGGTTCTTCTTTTGGGCCCCGGCCCGAAGGAGATCAAAGGGCGTATAGCTCAGTTGGCTAGAGCGCAGCTCTGATAAAGCTGAGGTCCTTGGTTCGAATCCAAGTACGCCCACTGTAAGGATTTACGGCGACGAGGCCAACCGTCGCCGCCTCTTTTGGAATGGATTTCCACAAGACAATCCTTCATCGGGGATGTAGCTCAGTTGGTAGAGCGCCTGCTTTGCAAGCAGGATGTCAGGAGTTCGAGTCTCCTCATCTCCAATTGAGCCGTCCTGATGGATGGTTGGGTTTGGCTGGGTTGACTGAGGAGGGGCTGGGGATTGATCGGGGGCGGCGGGGAATTATTTTTCCAAAAGGCCTTGCATTCCAATCAAACCTTCAGCTAAGTTTCCTACTCACTTGTTCGAGAGCCGCATTACTTGGCGCAGCCGAAAGTAGTGCAGCTCCCGCGCAAGCGGAGAAAGGTGACCGGTAATGCCGGTCACCTTTGTTCTTTGACAACTGGGTGTGTGCGCGAGGTATCACCGAGGCGACTTGGGCCGAGT
>JAFMJU010000299.1 GCA_017853285.1 Gemmataceae bacterium | reverse complement strand
GGATGGGGAACCACTTTCGGGCGCCTGTCTGGCGCCAAAGGTCCACGGGGGAAATGAACATGCGTGGCATAGCCGCGGGCCGTTTGGCCCTTGCCTTAGGTGCGGGCCTGGTTTTCAGCGCGCCCGCCTTCTGCCAGGAAAACGAGAAAGACAGCAAAAAAAGCGACAAAATCGCCTCCAAAGGCTCCCTGTTTTCCTTCCCCTGGACCAAGGAAAAGGCGGGGGAAAAAGATCACGAAGGCAGCGAAGCCACCCCCCGGAAGCCATCCAAGGGCTCCGAATCCGACATGGAGGCTTATGAAAAGCTGGAAATCAAGGCGACCGACAGGAAAGCGGCCCTGCAAGAACAGGCGGACCTCCGCCTGAAGGAGGAGCAGGACTACTTCCGCCGATTGGAAGTGTGCGACCGGTTGATGCAAGAGGCGATCCGCAACGGCGACGCCGAAACTCAGCGTCGGATCGAGCAGCAGCAAGATCGCATCCAGGAAATTTACAACAGTCGAACGGCTTTCATCCGCTTGCCGGAAGGATCCCGGCGCGACTTGGCGATACTCCAGGACAAGTTACCTGGCCAAAAATCCCCGGTTGCAAACAATTTGCTCAAATCACCCAATGCGCAGGCGAAGGAAGGCAAAAGCCAAACCGCCAGCCTGCGGGAGGGCCGCTGACATGGACAGCAACCGCTATTTAAAAAAGTTGACCGCCCTTGCGACATTGGCAGGGCTGATATGCCTCCAGGGCTGCCTTCCCATTTTCAAGGACAACCCCGGCGGCAAATTCGGGAAGAAGAATTGTTGCGATTCGTGCGAAAGTGAAAAAAAGGAGCGGGGCTCCGTTCCCGCCACCGGAATTCCCGTCGCAACCGCCCCCGCACAATCCAGGGTGCTGCCGGATGAAATCAATTCGGGGAACTACCAGAAAATGCTAAAAAATCTCGAGGATGAGGTGACCCAGTCCGGGCCAACTCCCTGAGACCAAAAATAACCGTGTGCCGCTGGCAGACATCCAATTAAAGCTTCGGGCGCCTTGGATTTCCAAGGCGCCCGAAGCTTTGACTCCAGACAGTCCGAATGACCCGACTCTCTTACATGGAGTCGACTTCGGCGAATTCGGCCAGACGCTGGCTGCGGACAGGCTGCCGCAACTTCAGCAAGCCGCGTGCCTCAATCTGACGGATGCGCTCCCGGGTGATGCCATAGGCTCTTGCAACTTCTTCCAAGGTGCGAGGCTGGCCATCCTTCAGTCCGAAGCGCAGTTCGATGACTTCCCTTTCACGGGGAGTTAGTGAACGCAAAACCTCGGAAATCCGGTCCCGCAGCAGATGTTGGTCCACCGCATGGCCTGGATTCACCGCGGAGCGGTCGTCCAGGAAATCTTCCAGGGCCCGCTCGCCATCACCGCCCAAGGGCTCATGGAGCGACACCGGATGGCGCGAAACAATCCGGAGAGACTGGGTCTCTTCCGCGCTCACGCCCAAAACAGCCGCGATCTCCTCCACAGATGGCTCACGCCCTTCCTTGGCCGCCAATTCAGCCCGAACCCGCTCCACAGCCGCCAAAGTTCCCACCTGGTGGCAGGGAACGCGGATGGTTCTGGCATGGTCAGCCAGGGCGCGCGTGATGCCCTGGCGAATCCACCAGGTGGCGTAGGTGCCGAACTTGTAACCCAGGCGATGCTCGTATTTGTCAACAGCGCGCATCAGCCCCCGGTTACCCTCCTGAATCAGATCGGAGAAGGGCAATCCGCGGCTACGGTACCGCTTGGCGATGGAAACCACCAAACGGAGGTTGCCCTCGGCCAATTCTCGACGGGCCTTTTGGTACTCGCCCCGGCGCTGAAGGATGATCTTGGCCAGACGCCCGGCGTGTTCGGGAAGCAGCCGCAGGTCCAGGGCCAGTTCACGCAACTCGCGTGAGGCGCGGGCGCGGGCTTCCTTCTCGGCCGCCGAACGGCCGTTGCCGGTTCCAATTTTTGTCAGTTCGGCCATCAGGCGGGATTTCCCGCGCATCTCGTCCGACCAGCGGTCGAGCAAGTCGATCCTGGGCGAAAACTCCTCAATCAACTTCACCGCCTTGCGGAGACGGCGCCCTAGGGCCCTCAGCATGCGGTTGACCAAGAGGGTGCTCCCTCCCCTTTGCAGGGTCTGGAAGTCCAGGTCCGCGGCCGCTATCAGGCTTTTCAGGGTCTTGATGTTGTGAGGCAACCGGGCCAGGATCTTCTCCCGATTCAGGCCCAGAGTTGTGAACACGTCAATGCTGGGATCCAGCGGAGTTTGACCAGCAAGGACTTTTTCAAAATGCTCGATTACCCGGCCGATGGTTCGCCAGGAAAACAGCGTGGCGCGACGGTAACGGGCACGGCGGTATTCCAGCCGGCTGGCCAGGGCCAATTCCTGGTCACGGGTCAGCAATGGAATAGCGCCCATCTGGCGCAGATAAAGGCCCAGGGCGTCGTCAGCACCGTTGGACTCGTCCTCGGCTTGCTCCGCCAATGGGGAAACATCGTTAATGGCGGCCTCATCCGGCAAAGGAAGATCGCTGAGATCTCCTGCCCGGGAATAAGACTCATCCCATCCACCGGCCAAATCGGTATCCGTCCGATTCATCGCGGAAGCCTCCTCCTCCAGGGACCAATCCCGGGCCCCGTTGGCGATTTCCATGCCACCCATTTCGAATTTCTCGCGCCCCATTCCCTGCCCCTATGCCCCCAGCTTTCGTCAGTCTCGGAATCAGCCGGCGCCACCGCCCAAAGTGACCGGCTAAATCCCCCTTCTAGAGTTCCCGCAAGCAGGAACGCTCGACAACGAAAAAGCCTCAGTAATTCCATATATCCCGGGAGAGCGGGCTCAAAAAAAATGAAGGCTTTTTTTACAAAACCACCAATCTCCAGCTAGGCTATGCCGTCACAATTGGAAAATTGAACATTCCGGCAGAAAATAGCTCTCCCTGAACAACCGTACGCATCATTATAGGCAGAAAGCCGCTATCGGCATGCGCCAAGGCAACGAAATTATTCAAATTTTCCCTCAAGTTTTATTTACCGACAGATTTTGAGACCCAGTTTTATTCGGAACAAACAGCTAATTTAAATTAATATATTTTATTATATATAGAACTTAAATTTATTGCCTTCCTTCTCCAGAAGAAAACAACCTTGCATCCACCCTTTGCGCCTTGGTCAGGTCGATACCCCCGCTGAGGTCCATCTCCATTTTGTGCTCGGATGCCAATCGGAGGGGCAAACGAACCGTGAACCTGCTGCCCTTGCCCAACTCGCTTCGTACGGAAACATCGCCACCCATCAGTTGGCACAACTCCCGGACAATGGATAAGCCCAGCCCCGTGCCGGCATGCTCCCTGGTCAAGGGATTGCCACCTTGCCTGAATTTTTCAAACACCAACTCCTGCTCATCCTCGGCAATTCCCACCCCAGTGTCGCTGACCTCCATAACCAAACGGTCGGCTTCCACCTGACCAGCCAAGGCAACCGTACCGCCCCGGGGGGTGAACTTGATGGCGTTGGAAAGGAGGTTTTGCAGGATCTGCTGCAATTTCACAGGGTCCTGCCGCGCCGCGGGAAGGTCCGCGGACCAATTTCCCTCGAGGAATAGTTGCTTGTTCTCCGCCAGGGGGCGAAACATCGAAAGAACCCCCTCCAGAACATCCGCCGGGTTGAAATCACTGGGGGCCAGTTCCATTTTGCCGGACTCGATCTTTGCCAGGTCCAGGATGTCCTGGACCATTTCGAGGAGGCTCTGGCCACTGGTCTTGATGTTGTTGGTCCAGCGTTCCTGCTTGTCGCTCAGGCCACCCGCCGCCAGCAGCACATCCGAAAACCCGAGGATGGCGTTCAATGGGGTCCTCAGCTCATGGCTGATCGTCGCCAGGAAACTGTCCTTCAACCGATTGCTCTCGTAAAGGGCCAAGTTAGCCTGGGCCAACTCGTCGACCTTGGAATCCAGCTCCAGGTTCGCACGCTTCAGCTTGTCCTGCATGGAAACCAGGGTCCGCAACATGCGGTTGAAAGCATGGCTCAGGTTCTCGAATTCATCCCCGGTCTGGATCTCGCTGCGCACATTCAATTGCCCCGTGGCGATCGCGTCACTGACCTCCTTGAGGTGCTTGACAGGCTTGACGATCACATACCTGACAATGAGATAGGAACCGGCCATGATCAGCAGGGCGGTTGCCAGGGCGGTGCTCATGAGGATGGCCCGATTGAAGTGCACCTGGCTTTCCAATGATTCCGTCGGAACCTTCAATTCAACCTTGACCAAGGCCAGCAAATCTCCAAGGACCAATTCAGGCCGGGCCTTGCGGTGACAAACCAGGCAACTTTCCGAGGCCCTGACGGCCCCGAAAAACACATTGGTTGACCGCGAAAGATTCAGGTAGTTCTCCTCGTGGAGATCTGGTTTTGCCAGAAAGGCCTGCAGCCTCTCCCGACTCAACTCATCTCCCGGGCTGTTTTGCTCACGCATGGAGCCGGGAACGATCACCCTCTGCTTGTAGGCCCTCAATCCCTCGGGCCAATTCTTCTCCTGCTGATCGCGCATTCCTTCCACCAGAGACTGATGGGCCTTGTCGGCTGGAGTGCTATCGGATCTGCAAACGGTGTTGAGTTTCTCCTCCACCACCTGCAGCACCAGCAAACGGCATATGCTGGGAACCTGCTCATATGCCAGATACTCGGTTTGTGAAGCGTAAAGCCAAAAGCTCCCGGTCACCAACAGGAGGATGAACCCCCCCAGCAAAAAACGACACTTCCGCTCGAGACTGTTTTCCCCCAGCAGTCTTTTGAAGCCACGGTAGGACATCAGCGCCGGCCCCCGGAGGCATTCGGCGGATCTGAGATAAACCGTGGGGCTGGCTGGCATTGTGGGCAAAAATGGCTGGATCGCCCACCCACAACCCAGCGTGACAACGCTGTTCCACAAGTCAGGCAGGGCTGCCCTTCCCGCCCGTAAACCCGCAGGAAATCCTGATTCCTTCCATTCAGATTTTCCCCGCCCACATAGTCCCGAATGGTGGACCCACGGTTTTCAATCGCCCGCACCATCACCCTGGCCGCCTGCTTCAGCAAGCGGGAAGCCTCCGACTGGTTCAATGAGTGTGATTGGCGGCAAGGGTGGATCCCTGCG
>JAFMJU010000009.1 GCA_017853285.1 Gemmataceae bacterium | reverse complement strand
GATGGTCAGCACGCCAGGCTGGGCGTTGGTCACCACCAGGTTGACAAAACTGCTTCCCCGCAGGCCGTTCGGTTGAACAACATCAATGAGGAGTTGGTAGGTCCCTGGTGTGTTCGTGGTTCCACTAACCAATCCATTCGGAGCCAGATTCATCCCTCCCGGGAGGCGCACACTGGCCGGATTGAGGCTGAAGTTGTAGGGACTGGATGGGTCCCCGCCGGTGTGGCCCAGGGCCTGGGAATAAGGGAGTCCTACAGTAGCGTTTGGCAAAGCCTGTGGAATGGCGCCCGGAACCGGAAAAGTGGTGTTGTAGGAAATTCCGGTGACCCCGACACCCTTTCCAACAACATAACCAGTGGAAACAATGTCCGGGAGACCATCGTTATTCATGTCCGCGACAGCCACGGCTGCGAGGGATCTTTTGAGATTGGAATAGCCGTCAGCCTGGTCCGTGAAACCCTGAAAAAGTCGGAATGGACCGAACCCACCCGCACCATCACCCTCGCCGACCGCGAACAAATGTTCCTCGTACGCTGCAGATCCGACTATCAGGTCCAAATTCCCGTCCAGGTTCAAATCCGCCAACTGGATGCTGCCGTTGTAACTCAGGGGAGGAACACTGACCGTTGAAGCGGTCATTTGCAGGCCAGAGTTGCCGCTGTTGATAAAGACAGTCAAGGAACCCGGGACAGCCTGCCAGATACCGCTTTTTGAGTACAGCCATTGATTTACGATATTTGGACTGCTGGCAACATCAGGAAAACCGTCGTTGTTCAAATCTCCCACAACCAAGTTGAGCGCCTGCAGGCCTGTGGGGGTGGCAACAAAAACCGGAGTTGCCTGGTCAAATTTCCCGTTTCCAGGATTTACCAGGAAGGTGACCCCATTCACCTCGGGCAAAGCCAAATCGGCAAACCCATCCTGGTTAAAGTCGGCAATCGCGGCATTGATATTGGCAGGTGATATGCCCGCACCGTCCCTAATATCTGTTACCTGTTTGGGATTGGGTGCCGCTAAAGTACAGTAGGGGTCTGCTTGAAACCCGCCTCGCCACGCACCGTCCGGATCCGCTTTGCCCAGCCAAACGCCAAATGCCCCAAGCTCGTTCACCCCCGAACTCCCACTTGGAATGGTGAACAACGGCAGCACCGTATCGGGGATTCCATCCCCATTGAAATCCTTCAATAAAAGCTCCCCATAGGTCAGAGGATTACCCGGCAGATTGATTTGTGTTAGGTCTTCCCTTACCAATGTTTCATTCGATGGGTTGTAGATGTATCTGACGACAGATCCATCCCTGCCCAAGGTCAAAATATCCTGGAATCCATCCCCATTCAGGTCGATCACCCCTGCCCGGGCCATGGGCTTCACCGGAAGATTTCCATAAACAACTGCGGGGCCTATCGGCTCAAATCCGTTGCCCCGATTCAAGAGGACCGAAGCAAAAGGCGACCTGGTGGAGACGACCCCTGGGGAGGTGCTACCGTAATTGATCAACTCCCACGGATCACCAAAATTGATCAGGTCTGCCCGACCATCCTTGTTGAAGTCGATCGGACTACCATGGGCATCCCTGGCTAGTGCCAGGTTACTAGTCGTGAAGTCGGAAAGGGTTGGGGCATCACCCGTCGGCAGCTTTCCCCAAATGGTCGGATAGGAGGCATCCGCCCCGGAAGCCAGCAGGATCTGCGCCGGGACCAGGCGGCTTTCGAGGGTGTCGAGGACTGGGCAAAAACGCTTGGTTGTTTTCATGGCGAATCCTTTTAAAAGTGCACGGCAAAACATGCTGCCTGATATTCAGACGAAATCTCAAATAAAATTAACTAACTTATCCAAATTAGCAAAAACCAATGGTTAGACATTGAAAAATGGGAAGAATAGGATGTTTTTTTGGGGTAACCGTAGCCAAATTTGTCAGTTCAATCAGGAAAATTTCCGGCTAAAATAATGAGCAATCTTTATTTTATTTTTGTAAATAAAAAATATTTCTATATATTATCTTTAACCGGGCAACCCGCTTCCAGCCAAGTCTCCAGAATTCCCTGAGCGGCGACGGCGTCGCGGCGGGCTTTCCTTTGGGCGTGGGTCAGGCCGGCACCCCAGAGTTTTTTCTCCGCCAGGCGGGTGGTGTACGATTCGTCCGCATAGATCACTGGGAGTCCGGTAACACCGGCCAGCCAGGCGCCCAGGGCTCGCGCCCGGTCGGCGCTGGCGCCTTCCTCCCCGCCCGCCCGGATGGGCAGGCCGACCACCAGCAGCACCACCCGCTCCTCGCGGACCAGTTCCCTCACCTTCACCGCGTCGCGCTCGGGCGTGGTGCGCTCCAACTGCGTGAGGGGGAAGGCGAACTTCCTTTCCGGATCGGTGATGGCGAAACCAATCCGCCGCTCCCCCGGATCCACCGCCAGCACCTTGCCGGGCGGTGGAGGCGGTGGTGAAACGGGGGGTACCGTGTCGGTCACAGGTGCCTTCCCAATTCGCGGGATTTCAGCTCCTCGACAATCTGTTTCACATTGCTCTCCTCGTGCTTGCGGGCCACCAGCAGGCACTCGCCGTCCTGGATGATCAGCAGGTCCTCCACGCCCAGCGTGGTGACCAGGGTTTCCGGATGGGCGGAAATGACGCAGTTTTTGGTGCGGATCCCGACATGCCGGCCCTGCACCGTGTTGCCTTCCGCGTCCTGCGGGTGCAACCGCTCCAGGGCCAGCCAGCTACCCACATCGTCCCAGGTGAAGGGGGCGCGCAGCACCAGCACATCGGGATGCTTTTCCAGCAGGGCATAATCGACGCTGATCTTGTCCAGCGTGGGGAACACCCGCTCCAGCACCGACTGCCGCACCGGCGTGTTCCAGGCCGAGGCGATCTCGGTCACCCCGGCGTGCAGCGCCGGGCGGTGCTTGGCCAGCGCCTCCAGCACCGTTTTGGCCTTCCAGACGAAAATCCCGGCGTTCCAGTAGTATTCGCCCGTTTGGACATACTCGCGCGCCACCTCGGCGGGCGGCTTTTCGCGGAAGGCGCGCACGCGGGACGCTTCCACCCCCAACCGGGCCGGCATGGCATCGCCCCGGTGGATGTAGCCGTACCCCGTGGACGGGAAGGTGGGCGGGATTCCCAGCGTGACAAACGATTGCGGGTGCTCCTCCACCATCAGGCAGGCGGCTTGCAGCGCCTTGCGGAAGGACGCCGCCGGTTCGATCACATGGTCCGCCGGGCAGGTGATGAGGATCGCCTCGGGATCCTTCCGGTGGACCAAGGCGGCCGCCAACCCGACACAGGGGGCGGTGTCGCGCCCTGTCGGTTCGCCCACCACCTGGTCCTCACCCAGTTCGGGCAGTTGCTCCAGCGTGCGGCCCACATGGTCGCGCGCGGTGATCACCAGCAGGTTTTTGGACGGGATCAGCCCTTCCAGCCGCCGGGCCGTCTGCTGAAGGAGCGATCCGGTGCCCTGCAGGTTCAGGAACTGCTTGGGCAGTTTCTGCCGGCTTCTGGGCCAGAACCGGGTTCCGCCACCACCGGCCATGATCAGGCCGAACACCTTGTTCCCGGCCAGGGGGTTTCCATCAGACATCGCGAACCTCCGTGTTGTTTATTCCAGCAATCCAAAAATCGATCCGGCGGGCTGTCACAGGTTGTCGGGGTCATCCAGCAGATAGGGTTTCCCTTCCGCCGGTTCCGGCAGGCACAGGCCCTTCAGGTCATCGGGCCCCAGGGCCACCAATGGGCTGATCTCCACGGGAACCAGGGGGTCGCCCCGCTCGTCCAGCGGCAGCCGAACCGACCTGCTGGCCAGCCAGGTGGCAGCCAGGCGCGACTGGGCCAGGCGCACCGTGTCCGGGCTGTCCGGCCCCTCGCCGTTTTTCAGGGGCGCGAACTCCCCCTCGTGGGTCACGCCGACCAGCAACCACCGGTCGGCCTGGGGCAGGGCGTCGAATATGAAACGCTCGAATTTGAGGGCGTTTTCCCGGTCTGGAACCACCCGCGCTCCGGTGGCGGTGTCGACATGGGGCACCTTCTTGCGGGCGACATGGAAGGGCAGGCCGTTCTCGCCGGACCCGGACGCCACCCGCCTGAGAAAATCAACCGAGAACAGATGGATGGCGGGGCTGCCCGCGGCGTAACGCAGTCCACCGTCGGCGAGGCGTTCCTCGGCCATGCGCTGGGGCAGGTCCGAGTACTCCACCAGGTGGCACCGCCCGGCGATCGACACGAACACGCCCACCTTCTCGCCGGCGGACCGTTTGGGCACCACCTTGCTGGACGCCTGCGACTCGGCCCGCAGGTGCCGGCCCAGAAAATTCGGATCGGCCACCTTCACCAGCGGATTGTCCACCTGGAAGTAGAACACGCTGCGGATTCCACGCTCCTGCATCCATGCCAAATGGCCCTGGTTTTCCAGGGCGGACAGGCAACCCCCATGCCCGTCCGGTGCCAGGAATGGCTTGCCGGGCGAATCGAGCAGCAGGCTGCCCGTGGCCAGATCCACCGCGGGCATGGTGCCCTGCTGGAAATAACGCACCTGGTCGGGAGCCAAACCGAAATGATGGTGGCGGGCGAAAAAATCGCGGGTCGGGCCATCTGTCGCCGGGCTGGTCATGATGAACAGGGGCGGCGTCACGCCATGTCGCCTGCCGAGGGCCAGCACCTTTTCGGCATGGACCTGGTACAGCGATTTGCCGGTGATTGGGGTGATGGGGAAGCACCCCTTGGGCAAGTCGCTGCCCAAACGGCTGCCTTGGCCGCCAGCCACCAGCACCACGGCCACCCGGCCCCGCTGCAACGCCACCGATCCGAGCGCCTCGAGGGCGGCATCGGGTTCCTCCACCTCAACGGGCGGCGCGACGGCGGCGGCCAGATCGGGCAGCTTGGCCGGTTCCGACCGCCTGGCGTACAGGTTTTCCAGTTCACGCCAATCAAAAGTGCCGAGCGTGGCGACAAGGTCCTGGCGCGCCGGGCCGTCGAGTCGCTCCCAGCCGAACAGGAGATGCTCCTGGCGATGGTTCCTGAGTTGTTCGACCAGTTCGGGGGGGGAGGTGCGTTCATGGCGACCGTTCATCACAAGCGGGAGACGACAACCCGGAGGTAAAGCACCCTCATAATCAAAGTCAGGGAATTTCGAAAGTGAGACCATCAAAGGCCGGCCTCACCTCGGGAGGCAATTCCCGGCAAAGGTCCTCGTGGTCCAGGTCGTGGGAAAGGTGGGTCAGGTAGGTTTGCCTGGGTTGCAGGCGGTCCACCACCTCCAGGGCCTCGTCCAGGCTGAGATGACCGGGATGGGGTTTGCGCCGCAAGCACCCGAGGACCAGCACATCCAAATCCTCCAGAAGCCGCCAGGAAGACCGTGGAATCGACTTCACATCGGTGCAATAAGCCACATTCCGCACGCGGAAGCCATAGACATTGAAATGGGCATGCTCCAGGGGAATGGGGGTGATGGTCTCCCCCAGGGCCTCGAAGGGGGCATCGTCGATGCGCCGGACCGACAATTTGGGCACAAAACCCTGGCGCACCGTTTCCGATCCCGGGCCGAACGCGTAACTGAACGAGGACCGCAGGCGCACCTCGGTCTCGCTACTGCAATAAAGCGGCACCGGTTCGCCAATCAGGAAGGGGATGGGCCTCAGGTCATCCAGACCGTGGATGTGGTCGGCATGGTAGTGGGTCAAAAGGACGGCGTGGATGGCGGGCGTGGCCGCCCGCAGCAGTTGCAGACGCAATTCGGGCGGGGTGTCAATCAACAGGTTGCCACCGGCCAATCGCAGCAACACCCCGCACCGGTAGCGGTGATTTTTGGGATTTCCCGAAGTGCAGACCCCGCACGAGCACCCCAGCATCGGAATGCCCGCCGAGGTCCCGGTACCCAAAAAAGTGAATGTCTGCATCAAACTTCCATCATATATATCAATATTTACTTAAATTAAACATTTTTAAATTCATATAAATACGGTGCTATTTTGGCTAAAACATGTCTGTGCCATTTCGCAAGTATACCAAAGATGGACCGTTGATTCCTCAAGGAGTGAAGGACCCGACAACAGTCTGTAAAAATGGAATAGATGGTAAATTTGGAATATCTTGCCAGCCTGGGTGGCTACCCCCTGCCGTTGCGCCCCTGTCGGGGTGCAGGTAACATGCAAGATTCATGGTCTTGGTCCGTTTTCCGAAGGGGAAAGCGCGCCGAGGCTTGCATCGTTTGATGTGTGTTCATGTTCGAGAGTCTTCAACGCACTCTGGGCGACGCCATCAAGCGCCTGCGGGGCCGAGGTCGGTTGACCGAGGCCAATATCCGCGAGGCGCTTGAGGAGGTTCGTATCGCCCTGCTGGACGCTGATGTGAACCATCAGGTCGCGCGGGACTTTCTCGACAGGGTCTCGAAAAAGGCCGTGGGACAAGAGGTGCTGCGCACCCTGAACCCCGGCGAGCAGATCCTCAAGATCCTCTACGACGAGCTTGTGTCGCTGATGGGTCCGGTGGACACCTCGCTGCCCAAGCCCGGCAAGGATGGCCCGGCGGTGATCATGCTCTGCGGCCTGCAGGGCCAGGGCAAAACCACCACCGCCGCCAAACTGGCCCTGACCGCCCTGAACAAGGGCCGCAAGCCGCTTCTGGTGGCCGCCGACCTGCAGCGTCCGGCAGCCATGGAACAGCTGAGGATCCTCGGCGAACAGCTGAATGTTCCCGTCCATATCGAGCCCGGCACCTACGACGAGCGGGGCAACCGCACCGGCGGGCCGGGAGCCGTTCAGGTCTGCAAAAACGGCGTCGCCCGGGCCAAGCAGCTCCTGCGCGATCTGGTCATCCTCGACACCGCCGGCCGGCTCCATGTGGCGGAAATGCCCATGGAGGAACTGCGCCAGATCGACCGGACGATCCAGCCCGACCACGCCTACTTCGTCTGCGACGCGCTCACCGGACAGGACGCGGTCAACAGCGCCAAGGCCTTCAACGACGCCCTCGAGCTGAACGGCGTCATCCTCACCAAGATGGACGGCGACGCCCGCGGCGGCGCGGCCCTCTCGGTGAAGGAAGTCACCAAGGTGCCCATCAAGTTCCTGGGCATGGGCGAGAAGCTCGACCGGCTGGAGGAGTTCCGCCCCGAGGGTCTGGCCCAGCGCATCCTGGGGCAGGGCGACATCCTCAGCCTGGTGGACAAGGTCACCCGGGTGCAGGCGGAGATCACCGAGGAGGAGCGCCTGCGCCAGCAGAAGAAGCTGGAGAAGGGCACCTTCAGCCTGGACGACTTCCGCAAGCAGATGGAAATGCTGAAGAAGATGGGTTCGGCCAAGGACCTGCTGGCCAGCATGCCGGGCATGGGCAACATGATGCCCGCCGGCCAGGACCCCGACCAGAGCCTGCGGCGCATCCAGGGCATGATCGACGCGATGACCAAGGCCGAGCGCGCCGACCCCGACCTGATCGACTACAACCGCCGCCTGCGCATCGCCAAGGGCAGCGGCACGAAGGCCGAGGAGGTCAAGCAGCTCCTCAACCAGTTCGAGCAGGCCCGCGGCCTGATGAAGATGTTCGCCGGGCAGAGCATGTTCGAGAAGATCAAGGCGATGACCAACCTCGGCAAGATGGGCGCCTTCATGCCGGGGGCCCGGATCGCCGCCAAGGGTGACACGGGGCATCGCAAAAGCCCGCGCGAGCGGGCGATGGAGCGCAAGAAGAAGAAAAAGGGCTGAAAAGTCTGGTTTTCGGTTCTGGTTCGCGGTTTCCGGTCGGTTCGGTTTCCGGTTTTGAAGGTTGGCCCGGCTTCCCGGGCGAAAGACGAGGTGATTTCGTGGCAGTTCGTATCCGCATGAAGCAGATGGGCCGCAAGCATCGGCACTATTACCGCATCGTGGCCATCGACCATCGCCAGCCGCGCGACGGTCGCGTCATCGAGGAGTTGGGCACCTACGACCCCCACTTCCCCGACGCCGAGCGTCAGGTCACCCTCGTTCCCTCGCGGATCGAGTACTGGATGAGCGTGGGCGCCAAGCCCAGCGACCAGGTGACCGCGCTGATGGGCAAGCACATGGCGAAGTTCAAGGAGCTGGAGGCCCAGAAGGCCGCCGCTCCCGCCGGCTGACCCCGCGACGGGGCCCGAGCGCCATGCGTGTCGATGTGCTGACCCTTTTCCCGGGCATCTTCCAGGGCTACCTGGAGGAAAGCCTGGTGCGCAAGGCGCGCGACAAGGGGATATTGGACATCCGCCTGTGGAACTGGCGCGATTGGGCGACCGGGCCGCACAAGACGGTGGACGACCGTCCCTACGGGGGCGGGCCCGGCATGGTGCTGATGTGCGAGCCGCTCTACCAGGCGGTGGAGGCCGTGCGGGCCGAGCCGGAGACACCGCCCGGAAAACTGGTGATGCTGACCCCGGCCGGGGAAAGGCTGACCCAGGGGCGTGTGGAAGAGCTGGCCGGGGAGGAACGGCTGGTCCTGCTCTGCGGCAGGTACGAGGGCTTTGACGACAGGGTGCGCCAGGGGTTGAAACCCCTGGAGATCTCGGTGGGGGATTTCATCTGCAACGGGGGCGAGGCCCCGGCCATGGTGCTGATCGATTCCGTGGCGAGGTTGCTGCCGGGTTTCCTGGGGGATCCCAGAAGCGCGGAGGAGGAATCCCACAGCGAGCCGGGCATCCTGGAATATCCGCACTACACCCGGCCGAGGGTGTTCCGCGGGATGGAGACGCCCCAGGTCCTGCTGGACGGGAACCACGAGGCGATCCGGAAATGGAGAAGGCAAATGGCCCTGGACCGGAGCGGAAGGGCCAGCGACGAAAATGACGGGGACAGTTGACCGAGGGAAACCGGACAGTTTTTGAGCCAAGTTATCCGCAATCGTTTTTGAGGAGTGCCGACGATGAAGAACGCGTTGATGAAGCTGGTGGAGGACAAGATCACCGCCACCGCCACTGCCGCCCGTGAAAAGGCCAAGGGAGAGGCCAAGCATCCCGATTTCCAGGTGGGTGACACCGTCGAGGTGCACCTGCGCATCCTGGAAGGCGAGAAGGAGCGCATCCAGACCTTCGGCGGCGTGATCATCTCCAAGACCGGCCATGGCGGCACCGAGGCCTTCACCGTCCGCCGCATCGTGCAGGGAGAGGGCGTCGAGCGGATCTTCCCGCTGCACAGCCCCCTGATCAGCAAGATCGATGTGAAGCGCACCGGCGTGGTCCGCCGCGCCAAGCTGTATTACCTGCGCAAGCGCGTGGGCAAGGCCACCCGCCTGCGCGAGCGCAAGGCCAAGGCCTGATCGCGGCCATGGCGGCGCCGGGCGCCTCCCCCGAGCAGAACCCCGCCCGCCGCCCCTGGTGGCGGCGCTGGTGGGGTGATCGCGCGGAGCGCCTGGCTTGCCAATGGGCCCGCCGCAAGGGCTGGCGCATCGTCGCCCGCAACGCCAGTTGCCCCATGGGCGAAATCGACCTGGTCGCCCTCGACGGCAGAACCCTGGTCGTGATGGAGGTCCGGTCGCGCCAGTCCGGCGAAACCGCCGACGCGGCGGCCTCGGTCAACCGGGACAAGCAGCGGCGCGTCAGCCGCATGGCGCTTTGGTTCCGCAAGAAGCACCGGCTCGAACCCCTCAACCTGCGCCTCGATGTGCTGGCCATCATCTGGCCCGAGAACGGCACACCCGTCGTGGAACACCACGAGAACGCCTTCCTCATGGCCGTGCCAGGTGGCATGGATGGCTGACCACGCCGATTCAGGATCGCTTCCGTCATGGCCCGGGCTCATGGATTTGCCCGGCTCGCCACCCCGGCCCGGCGAGGTGTGGGTCTGGTCTTTTTCCACCACCGACGGGGCTCATATCCCGGCCCTGGAAAAACTGCTCGATGAGCACGAGACCCTGCGCGCCCAGCGGCTGAGGTCCGCCCGCGCCCGGGCCGAGTTTGTCTCGGGCCGCGGCCTGGTGCGCATGGCCCTCGGCAGGCTGCTGAACCGGTACCCCGGGTCCGTGCGGCTGTCGAGCATCGGCAATGGCAAGCCGGTGTTGGCGGGGGATTCGGCCACCGCGGCCCTCCACTTCAACATCGCCCATTCCCACGGCATGGGCCTGTTGGCTCTCGCCTGTCATGCGGAGTTGGGCGTGGACATTGAAAAAATCAGGCCGGTCACAGACATGGATGCCCTGGCCCGCAGGTATTTCCACCCCAATGAAGTGACAAAACTGCGGGGGCTGGAAAACGAGGACGCGCGAAGGCAGGCGTTTTTCCACGCCTGGACCCGCAAGGAGGCATTCCTCAAGGCCACCGGTGCCGGCATCGGCTTCGGGCTGGAACGGATGGAAGTCACCCTGGAGGCCGGCCAACCAGCCCGCCTGATACAAATCGATGGCTGCGAGGGTGAGGCAGGGCACTGGACCCTGGAGCATCTGGCCCCAAACAGCGGGTGGATGGGGGCGCTGGCGCTGAAGGCGCCCTGCTTGAGGCTCGTCACCGGGCATATCGGGTGGGACAACCTGTCCCTTTGAATCAACGGGGGCCGGGCTTGGGTTTCGACCCGGGTTCCGGGGTTTTCGCGTCCAACCTGGAAACGGTTTCCGCAAGGATGTCGGCCCGGTCCTGCTGGCGGAGGTGGTTGGCCTGGGATTCCGGAAGGCCCGCCTTCACCAGGGCCGGCACGATTTGATCCCAGATTTTCTGCCGCTTTTTCCCTTCGGCCAGGTACAAATCGCCGACCAGTTCGGCCACACGCTGCAGGCCCATCGTCTCCTTGTTGTCGTAATACCGCTTGATGATGCCCTGCTGATGCCGGGTGTAGTCTTCCATTCCCATGAGCAAAGCCCTCGACCGGCAAGAGCCGGCTGTCCCAACAACAGAGATATGTTCACCTAAATAATTATAGGCCGCCTTTTCAAAGGCAGAACGGACGCTTTCCTGAAGATTCTTTACACTACTCCTTACTTCTTGGCTATTTGCGCGGCGGTTTTTGACAGATTTCGACCCCCCTCAAACCGGAGACACCCGAATGCGGGCGGTGGTGCAGCGTGTGCGGCGCGCCCAGGTGGATGTGGAGGGCGAAACTGTCGGCGCGATTGGATCCGGTTTGCTGATTTTGCTGGGCGTTGCGGCCGGCGACACGGTGGAACAGTGCGTCTGGATGGCCGACAGGGTGGCAAAGCTGCGGATTTTCCCGGATGATGCGGGGAAGATGAATCTGGATCTCCGCACCGTGGGCGGTTCGGCGCTGGTGGTGAGCCAGTTCACCCTGTACGGGGACTGCGCCAGCGGAAGAAGACCGGGATTCACGCGGGCGGCCCGCCCCGAGGTGGCCCGACCGCTGGTGGACCAGTTCGCCGAGGAATTGGTGGCCTTGGGGGTTCCCGTGGCCACCGGCAGGTTCGGCGCCGACATGCAGGTGGAGTTGGTCAACGATGGCCCGGTGACCCTCATCCTGGACAGTCCGTCCGGGCCAGGCTCGACCGGTTCGACGGCAGGAGATAACCCCCGGAAATGAACCAGATATTCAAAACCAAATCCCTGGAACATGTGCTGGCGGAGACGGAAAGCGGGGATGGCGAGCGCCTGAAACGGGTGCTGGGCCCCTGGTCGCTGACCGCCCTGGGCATCGGCGCCATCATCGGCACCGGCATCTTCGTGCTGGTGGGCCAGGCGGCCAGGGACCTCACCGGCCCGTCGCTGATGGTGTCGTTCATCGTCGCGGGGCTGGCCTGCATTTTCGCGGCCCTCTGCTACGCCGAATTCGCCTCCATGGCCCCCGTGGCGGGGAGCGCCTACACCTACGCCTATCTGACGCTGGGCGAACTGATGGCATGGATCATCGGCTGGGACCTGATCCTGGAGTACGCCGTGGCGAGTTGCACGGTGGCGCACGGCTGGTCCAAATACCTGGGAAAATTGCTGGCCATGATGGGCATGGCCGTGCCCGGCGTGGTGCACGAGGCCCCCTTCAGCCTGCACCCGAACACCGGCGAGGTGGTGGTGGGCCATGTGGAGAAACTGAAGGACGACCAGGGCAACGACCTGAAGAAGAAAATCACCGAGGCCAACGGCAAGGAGCGCGAGGTGTTCGTGCTGAAGACCGACGCCGCCGGCAAGGAGGTGGTGACCCACACCTGGCTCGACCTGCCGGCCGCCCTGGTGGCCCTCGCCATCACCGCCATCCTGGTGAAGGGAATCAAGGAGAGCGCCGGGTTCAACGCGCTGATGGTCGCCATCAAGGTGAGCGTGGTGCTGCTGGTGATCGGGGTCGGGGCGTTTTATGTGAACCCGAAAAACTGGGAGAACTTCGCCCCGTATGGCTATGGCGGCCTCAGTTTCTTCGGCCATGTGGTGTGGGGCGAGTTACGGCCCAACGGCCTGCCGCGCGGCATGCTGGCGGGCGCCGCGATGATCTTCTTCGCCTACCTGGGTTTTGACGCCGTCTCCACCAACGCAGAGGAGGCGAAAAACCCCAAGCGCGACCTGCCGATCGGCATCATCGGCTCCCTGGTGATCTGCACCATCCTGTACATCGCCGTGGCCGGCGTGCTGACCGGCATGGTCCCATACACCCAGATCGACAAGGACGCCCCGGTCGCCGACGCGTTCGCGCGCCAGGGGCTCACCTGGTTCACCGTGCTGATCATCATCGGGGCGGTGACCGGCATCACCTCGGTGCTGCTGGTGATGATGCTGGGCCAGGCCCGCATCTTCCTGGCCATGGCGCGTGACGGGCTGCTTCCCAAGGCGCTCACGAAGGTGCACCCCACCTTCAAGACCCCCTGGTGGGCCACCATTCTCACCGGCCTGCTGGTCGCCCTGGGCGGCAGCCTGCTGCCTCTGGACATCCTGGCCGACCTCACGAGCATCGGCACGCTGTTCGCCTTCGTGGTGGTCTGCGCCGCGGTGCTGGTGCTGAGGGTCACCCAACCGAACCTGGAGCGACCGTTCAAGGCGCCTCTGGGAATCCTCACACCCATCATCGGCATCGCGCTCTGCATGTTGCTGATGTTCTCGCTGAGCTGGGAAAACTGGGCCCGTCTGGTCATCTGGCTGATGGTTGGCCTGGCCATCTACTTCACCTTCGGGGTCAAGCACAGCAAGCTGCGAGACCTGCAGGCCAAGTGACCGGGCCGGTTGGCGACCAACCCGGCGGGCAGGGCACAGAAGCCTCCGTCGGGTTGTTTTTTCCGGTGATGGTGGTGGCCGGCAACCTGTTCATCATGATCAACCTGATCTTCGTGGCCGGGCTGGGATGGTGGAGTCTGGTGCCCATGGCCGTGGAGGCCATCGCCGGGCTCGCCGTGTGGGTCGCATGGTATCTCCGGACCGGGAAAGCAGCCGAGGAAAACAAGCCGTGAGCACCACCCAACCCCCCGCGGCAAACCACCAGGTCACCGAGGACGGGTTCCACCGCCGCATCGGCCTGTTCACCGCCACCATGCTGGTGGCCGGCAACATGGTGGGATCGGGCATCTTCATCGTCTCCTCCGACATGGCGCGCGATGTGGGCGGGGCCGGATGGCTGCTGGTGCTGTGGCTGTTGACGGGCGTGATGACGGTGCTGGGCGGCCTGTGCTACGCCGAACTGGCCGGGGCGATGCCCAAGGCCGGCGGGCAGTACCTGTTTCTGAAGGAGGCCTTCAGCCCGCTGTGGGGATTCCTGTACGGCTGGAGCGCCTTCACGGTGATCCAGTGCGGGTCGATCGCGGCGGTTGCGGTGGCGTTCACCAAATTCCTGGGGGTGCTCTTCCCCTCGCTGGGAGCTGGCGCCGAGGCGATCCTGGTCAAGGTTCCCATGGCGGTGCATATCCCCCTGCAACTGCCGTGGATGCCGGAACCCGTCACCATCTTCGAGCGGGAGCATTTCACCATCACCACCGGGCAGCTCATCGCCACCGGCGTGATCGCCCTGCTCACCTTCGTCAACTGCCTGGGTGTGGCGCGTGGCGCCCTGGTGCAGAACATCTTCACGGTGGCCAAACTGTTCGCGCTGGCGCTGGTGATCCTGATGGGTTTGGTGGTGGCGCTGGACTGGGGCGTGGTGCGCCAGAACCTCGACACCGCCTGGAACGCCGCCCTGGACACCGAGCGCGTGCAGCGCACCGTCAAGCTGACCGATCTGGCCCCCACGCTGGCCTTCGTGCTGGTGGCGGGTGCCGCCATGGTGGGGTCGCTCTTCTCGGCCGACGCGTGGGCCAATGTCACCCTGACGGCCGGCGAGGTGAAAAATCCCGAGCGCAACATGCCGCTCAGCCTGGTGCTGGGCACCTGCATGGTGATCGGGCTCTACATCCTGTGCAACCTGGCCTACCTGGCGGTGCTGCCCATCCAGGGCGACGCCGCGCTGGCCGAGGACCTGAAAAAACAGGCCGCCGCCGCCCCGGGTGAGACTACCCGCATCTACAAGGGCATGGCCCGCGAGCTGGGTATCAGCCAGGCGCAGGACGACCGTGTGGGCACCGCCGTGATGGATGTGGCCTCGCCCGGATGGGGCAGGGTGGTCATGGCCCTGGGCATCATGATCAGCACCTTCGGCTGCGTGAACGGCATGATTTTGGTCACCGCCAGGTTGTATTACGCCATGGCCAGGGACCGGTTGTTCTTCCGCGGGGTGGGCACGCTCAACAAACGCGGTGTGCCCCAGGCCTCGCTGGTGATGCAGGCGGTCTGGTCCATCGTGCTGGTGTTCAGCGGCACCTACAGCGAACTGCTCGACTATGTGATCTTCGCCTCGCTGCTCTTCTACGCGCTCACCGTGGCCGGGCTGATCGTCCTGCGTAAAAAGCGCCCCGACCTTCCCCGCCCGTACCGCGTGCCCTTCTACCCGGTGGTGCCCATCCTCTACGGCCTGCTGTGCGTGGCCATGATGGGCACGCTGCTGGTGGTGCGGCCGGAGTACACCTGGCCGGGGCTGATCCTTGTGGCGCTGGGCATCCCGGTCTACTTCCTGTGGAAGCTGGCCCCCGGCAGCGCAACCGATCCAACCGTCTGAATCGCCCGGAAAAAGGCTTGATTGCAGCTGGAGATATCTCCCGTATCCAGCCACGCCGTTGACAATCGCCGGCATTGGCCGGGAAAATGAATCAACTGCCCGCTGCCATCCTTTCCGGGAGATTTTTCCGCGTGTCGGTCTCATCGGTTTCAGGTTCCAGAACCGGCGCCAAGGATGGTCCCCTGCTTCTCCTCGCGGTCACCCTCGTGGGTGTCGTTTGCATCCCGCTTTGGCTGGGCCGGCACGGATTCGCGGATCTGGCCGAAGGGGACAAATGGACCAACGAACGCCTGGCCCGGTTGTTGCTGGGCCCCGAGCAGATCGTCTGCTACATGGCGTTCGTCTGGGCCCTGTTTCTGCTTTTGGCCCGGTGGCTGGAGGCGCGTGAACAGCGGCGGGCCCTGTCCGTGGATTGGCTGCCCACCGAACCGGGCGTGCGCATCCTGCCGGAAGACGCCTACGACCTGTTGCGCCGCACCGAGCAGCGGATGGCCCGCAATGGCCAAAGCATCCTGGGCAACATGCTCCGCCTGGCCCTGACCAAATTCGCCGCCAGCCGGTCTGGCCGGGATGTGGGCGAGACGGTCCGCGCCCAGGCTGAGACCGATCTGGGCCGCTATGTCTCGGGCATGGCCACCGTCCACTATCTGGCATGGGCGCTGCCCGCCATCGGCTTCCTGGGGACCGTGCGGGGGCTTGCCAGCGCGTTGTCGCTGGGCGGTCTTTCCGGGCAGGATGTCAGCGAGATCGGCAACCGGCTCAACGAGGCGACCCGCCACCTGAATGTGGCCTTCGACTGCACGCTGGTGGCCCTGGGCCTGAGCGTGGTCCTGATGTTCCTGCTGCACGCCGTGCAGCGCGACCAGGAGGAGGTGGTGCTCGATTCGCAGCAGTACTGCCTCGAGTACCTGGTGACGCGCCTGTACGAGTCGGAGGGTGGTGAACGGCAGGCAGGTGGCCTGCCCTGGGAAACCACAGCGAAAAGTCTCTGATCCCGTTCCCACAGGACCCCGCGGATACCCATGCACGAGGCGGCGCTGGAACTGGATGGCAACCGCGCCCGGGCGCGCTGGCTGGCGCCGGGCCAGGTGTCGTTTCCAGTGCTTTCCCCCTCGGGCCGGGAAACCTGGCCGATGCTGCTGGCTGACGGTGGCAGGACCGTCCTCACCGATGAGGCCGCCCTGGAGATCCACCGCGCCGATCCCGACCGGTCGCTTGCCGATTTTCTGCCCGGCCTGGGCACCACACGCCAGTACCAAGCCGGAAACCTGCTGACCGATGCCGCCGAGGCCCTCCGGCAGGTGTTGCAATCGATCAAGCGAAGCCAGCCTCCACTCGCTGAAACCGCTTTGGGCTATCCGGCTTATCTCGACGATACCGCGGCAACCGAGGCGGCCCGCGCCGCCGATCTGGCCGGCTGGCGGGTGCGGGTCGCCGTGCCTTCGGCCCTGGCCTGGTGGGCCGCGGCCCGGGCCATGCCCGACCTGCCGGGTAACCGCCCCACCAAGCGCCGTCGATGGTGGCTGGTGGCCGAGGCCGACCACCACGGCATCCACCTCACCGGCATCCGGGAGGAGGGGGACCACGGGGTGGTGGCGATCCGCCGCACGCTGAGGCAACTCGGCGGCAAGGCCTGGTTCAACCGCATCCAGGCCGGCGTGGCGGACGCGGTGATCCGCCGGTGCCGGCGCGACCCCCGCGCCTTGCCCGAAACCAGCCAGGCCTTGGCCGCCCGAGTCGGCGAAATGGCCGGTCAGGAAACTCCCTACAGCAACCCGGTGCGGGTGGAACTGTCTGGGAACGGCTGGTCCTGCGCCTTCCGCCCCACCGCGCGGGATATCGAAACCTGGTCCGTTCCGCTGGTGCTCCAGCTTGCCCGCGAGGCAGAAGGTTGGCGGAACCGCCTCGAGGAACTGGGCGACCCCGGCGGCATGGTGCTGGCACCCGGTGCGCGCCTTCCCTCGGTGGAAGGTTGGGCCCGGGACTGGTGCGAGCGACTGGGAATCCCCCTGGCGTTGCCACCCGACCATGCCGCCTGTGAAACCCTGCTGCTATGGCTGCGCGCCACCCGTCAGGGAAGTGTGTCCCCCGGGCTGTGGCGGCAAGCCACCGCGCCAAAGCTGCCACCCCCCAAACCCGCTTTGGAAGAGGTTGAATTGCCCGAGGATTTGGCCCGAACCAAACGGGCCGGCTACTTCGAGGACATCAGCGACCTGAATCTGACGGGTTTCGGCCCGGGGACCGGGGGCTGACCCATGCGCCTGCGCCACAAGCTGCCGAATGTCTTCGGCCTGTACATGGTGGATGTGCTCTGCTGCTCGCTGGGCTGCGTCATCCTGCTTTGGCTTTTCAACGACTACAAAAGCAACCTGCTCAACCGCGACTTGGAGGCGAAGGCCAAGGACCTGGCCCACCTGACCGAGGAACAGATCCAACGCACCCGGGAACTGGCCGCGGCGCGCGAGGCGCTGGCCATGCGGGAGGCCGAGGCCAAAACACTGGCCGCCACGCTGGACGATCGGCAGAAAGATCTGGAAAAACTCGGTAGCGACCTGTTCGCCCTGAACGACCGGCTGCGCAGGCAGAAGCTCGAGCGCGACACGCTGGAAAAAGACCTGGGCGCCACACGCGCGGCCTTGAAGGCCGAGGAATCGCAAAACGAGAAGGCGCGCGCCACCATCGCCTCGGACGCCAAACGCATGGCGGATCTCAAGGCCGAATTGCAGACCCGGCTGGCCCTGCTCAACGCGCGTGACCTGGAGATGGCCGGCCTGCGATTGAAAAAAGATGAACTGGAGCAGGAGGGCAAACGGAGCCGCCAGCAACTCGCCGACCTCGAATCACGCCTCACCGACGCGAGGGAAGAAGCGGGCAAGCGCGCCAAGGAAGTGACCGAGGCCACCGCCGCACGGGAGAAGACGGAAAAAGCCCTCACCCTCACAGCCGAGAAAATGGACGCGCTGGAGAAGATGCTCGCCGCGGCGGACAGCGCCCGCGCCAAGTCCGAAAAATCCCGGACCGAAACCGAGCGCGCCCTGGCCAGCACCATGGCCTCCCGCGCGTTGTCGGACAAGGCGCTGATGGAGAAGGCGAAAAACCTCGAAGACCTCGAGGCATCCCTGGCCCGCGAGGCCCGGTTGCGCAAAGCCGCCGAGGCCGCCAGGGCCGACGCGGAGACAAAGCTCCAGGCCAGCACCGTCGAACTGAACAAACGCAAGGCCATCGCAGACAGCCGGTTCGAGGGGATCGATCTCACCGGCCGGAAAGTCTGCTTTGTGGTGGACACCTCGGGCAGCATGGTGCTGCTCGACGCCAACACCCCCGCCGACCAGAAATGGACCGAGGTTGGGCTGGTGCTGGGCCGGCTGATGGACAGCCTGCCGGACCTGGAAAGCTACCAGGTGCTGGTGTTCGCGGAGGAACCGCGCTGGCTTTTCAACGACAAGGGCTGGCGCAAATACGACCCGGCCAAAAGCTCCTCCGAGGTGAAGGAGGCCCTCGCCCGCATCAACCCGCGTGGTGGCACCAACCTGCACCAGGCGTTCGAGACGGCGTTCAAACTGCGGGCCGACGGCCTGGAGACGGTCTACCTGCTGTCCGACGGCCTGCCCAACCAGGGGCCGGGCCTCACCACCAACCAGGAACGCACCCTGCCGGAAAACCAGCGCGGCGAATTGTTGGGCCGTTTCATCCGGCAGGAACTGTCCGAGAAATGGAACCAGCCACCCAAGCCGGATGCCCCGCGACCGGTGCGTATCCACACGGTGGGATTCTTCTACGAAAGCCCCGACCTGGGCTCGTTCCTGTGGGCCCTGGCCCGTGAAAACCGCGGGCGATTCGTGGGCATGAGTTCACCCTGACCGCCAACCCAAGCCGACGGGTGACCATGTCCGCCCCAATCCCGCCCTCCGATTCCCCCGCCCCGGTGCCTCGCCTGGCGGAGATCCGCCCGCTGGGCCTGCCCCAGGGATCGGTTCGGGCCCTGCTGAGCCTGATGGTTTTGGGCATGGTGGTGATCGATGTGCTGAACGGGCAGCAACCCACCCTGGGCGGCAAGGAATCCAGCGACATGGTCGAGGTGCTCTGGAGCGAGTGCCTGGTGATCGTTTTGGCTGGTTATTTCACCACCCGGCGTTTCGTCAACCTCCCCCCTGATCTGGTGAGGAAGCTAGAGGCCGAAGGGGTGCTGACCCAGGAAAAACCGCTAGGTTTGCCCCGTTACACCATGCGAGTGGTTCTGGTCCTCGCCTTCTCGGCGCTGGGCTTTCACTTGTGGCGGGAAAGCCGGTTGCTGGAGGCCAAATCGGCCCAAGTGCTCGGCCTTGCGCTGGCATTCCTGCTGGGAGCGCTGTCGGCACCGATGGCCAGGTGGTTTTCCGGGGGCACCAACCCGCACGCGCGCCAGTGGTGGGAAAACCTCAAGGCTGTGGCCGCGCTGGGAAGCGTGGCGGCTTGCATGGCCAGCTCCCTGGCCTTCGGCGTGGAGCACCTGCCCACCTGGGCGACCTCATTGACGATCTGGATGGTCTTGTTTTACTTCGGGTCACGCTGATCTGCCCAGGCGCAGGCTTGTTTTCCGCTGCCCCGATCGTTTTGCATGGCCATTGTGGGAAAATCCTGTTTCGGAAAGCGTTTGGTTCGCCTTTCCTTTGGATGCCACCTTGCGGGGGGCCTTTTCATCCTGGTCGGCCTGTCTTTTTTTCCTGGGGCCCCGGGGGCGAAAATCCTTCATCCGGTCAAACGGTATCTCGGGGCCGTCCGGCAGTTGTTTCACCAATATCTGGACGATTTTTGGCCAAACCCTCGCCTTCTGCAGGGCCCGCACCCGCCGCCAGCAGGTCATCCCGGTTCCCCAACCCAAGTCGAGGGGCAATTCCTCCCAGGAAACTCCCGTCCGCAACACATAAAGAATCCCACTCAGGGCCTCCCGATGCGGCACAGGTTTGCGCCCCTGGTAATTTTTCGGATTGGGCCTCAGGTTGGGGATGAGCGGTTCAATCGCTTCCCAAACGGGGCCAGGAAGGATTTGAACGGCCAGCTTGCCCTGTTTGCCGTTTTTCGACATGGAATTGCCCCGTCGCCCGCAACCACTCAATGATGAGGCCCACTGGAAACGGAAAACCTTCCAACCCAAAGCCTTGGGAAGGGCCCTCTCCCTTACAAGCGATTGATCCGGGAACATTGGGACAAAAAAAGAACGGGGACGTTTTTTTCCGACGGAATATTCCAAAAAGTCATCCAAAACGAGCTTTCATTCGCTGGATTTTCCCAGGGGTGGAAAACCCGGACTCACCACGATGCGGGCAG
This sequence comes from Gemmataceae bacterium, assembly GCA_017853285.1. Classification (GTDB taxonomy): domain Bacteria; phylum Planctomycetota; class Planctomycetia; order Gemmatales; family Gemmataceae; genus UBA6894. Next base: position 1,088 of record JAFMJU010000009.1, on the reverse strand, counting down.
GCCTGGCCCCATCTCCGTTCGGCCGAACCAGCCGGGCCTGGGCGGCATAAGCTGTAACCACTTTCAGGGCCTTATCTTCCGGCAATAGACAACAGGCCTTGGTGAGGCTATCCGCATCCATGCCGGTGCTGGCCAGCACGGTGGCGGCTGCCCGGTCGGTCGTCCCCAAACCGGTCCGTGGGTCCAGAATGTGCCCGTACCGCACCCCGTTGATTTCCAGAAACTGCTCCAGGTCCCCGCTGGTGGAAACCGCCTGGTTCACCAGCGGAATCCGACGGTGGGCACCCTTGTCTCCCGGAAGGTCGATCAGGTCCACATCCCAAGCCGGTTTGCCCGGCGGGGCATCCCCGGCCACCAGGTCTCCCCCCAGTGCCACCAATGCCTTTGGAAAGCCGGCTTTTTTCAAGACCGCCAGCACCTCGTCAGCCGTGTACCCCTTGGCGATACCCCCCAGATCGAGCCGCATGCCGCGGGATTTCAAACTCACTTGGTCGCCTTCCAACAGCTCGATTTTCCGGTAGCCCACCACCTCGCGCCCTTTGGCCAGAGTTTCCGCATCCGGCAAGCGAAAGGATTTGCGGGCCAAACGCCATTCACGGGTCAGCGGACCCACCGTCACATCAAAGGCACCGTCTGTGGCGGCGGACATCTTCTGGGCGGCAGCCAACACGGTGTAAAGCTCCCGGCTCACCGTCACCGGTTCGCCCGGGCCGGAACGAGCGCAAAGGCGCATCAGTTCGCTATCCGCCTGGTAGTCACTCAAGATGCGGTTCAGGGCCTCGGCCCGGGCGAAGGCCTGATCCATGGCTTTCGCCACGGCTTGTTCAGGCTGACCGTAGGCCACCAGTCTCAAAGTTGTTCCCATGCAAGGTTTTTGCCGCTCCACACGGATGGCTTTCGGATCCTCCGCCCGCAGCATCGGCTGGGTGCCCAAGGCCATCACCGCCAGCAACAGACCTGCCCGCATGGTTTGCCCTCATCTCCATCCTGTGACCCGACAAGCCCCAATCAATCACCCGCGCAATATCAAGCTATCAGCGATGAGCTACTTGATTCCCACACCCGCTTGGCCCAATCAAGATAATTGG
>JAFMJU010000298.1 GCA_017853285.1 Gemmataceae bacterium | reverse complement strand
CCAGCGCCGGCGCGGTGGTCATCACCTGCACCTGCACATTGGTGACATCGGGCACGGCGTCCACTGGCAGGCCCACCATGGCGTACACGCCACCCAGCACCAGCAGGCCGGTGGCCAGCAGCACCAGAAACCGGTTTTCCAGGGCCCAGAGGATCAGTCTCGTCTGCACGGTCTCGTTCTCCGCGAATGGCTGTGAGCGTCCAGGCGTGTCAGTCCCCGGCGAGCTGTTCCTTGAACAGTTCGCTCTTCAGGATGAAGCCACCCGCCACCACCACCTCTTGGCCCTCCTTCAGCCCCTGGAGGATCTCCACCCTGCCCTCCGCCTGGCGGCCCAATTTCACATCCGCCCGGCGGAACCGGGTGGCCGACTCGCGGACGAAGACGAAGGTCTGCGTGTCCTGCCGCTGCACCGCCTCGAGGGGCACCTGCAGCACCCCAGGCTCGGCGCGCACCAACGAGACCTCGACAAACATGCCCGGCTTCCAGTCGCGTTTCGTGTTATCCACCTCGGCCAGCAGGTTCACGGTGCGGGTGGTCGGATCCACCAGATCGCCCGTGTACAGGACCCTGGCCTGGTGCTCCGACCCTGACCCAGAACCCTCGGCCGGGCTGAAGCGCACATAGCCGCCGGCGAGCCCCTGGGCCAGGCGGAGGTCGCGCTGCGGCACATCCGCCTTCAGCCACAGGGTATTCAGGTTGGCGATCTGGAACATCTGGTTCTGCAGGCCCACCCGCTCCCGCAGTACGGCATGCTGGTCGATGATGGTGCCCGCCATGGGGGAGCGCAGCGGGTAGCGGGAGACTTTCTCCCCCTCCGCGATCGGGTTCATCTTCTCCACCTCTTCCCGGTTAAAACCCATCATCAGCAGTTGGGTCTTGGCCAGCGCCTCGGCGGTCTGCGCCTCGCGCAGCTTTTGCTCGCCCACCCGGATCTGCTGCACCGACTGGAACTTCATCTCCTCGCACAGCGCGCGGAAGGCCGCCTCGGCCCCCTCGCTGTCGGCCCGCAGCTTGATCAGGTTCGATTGCGAGACCGCGCCCACCACATCGGGCTGGTTCACCGCGTCGAATTGCGCCTTCGCCTGCAGCCGGCGGCTGTAGCTGCCTACCAGTTGCTGGCGCAGGTCGCCCAGGTTGCGGCCTCGGAACATCTTCTCGATCTCGGCGATGGCCACCCCTTTTTCCAGGTTGTCCACCAGCGCCTGCGTGTTGGTGCCCACCTCCCGGTTCCATTTCTCCTGGGCCTCGGCCTGCTGCAGGCCCAGTCGCGCCTTCACCAGTTCCAGTTTGGCTTGCGCCAGATCCCTGCATTCCAGAGTGGCCAGCACATCGCCCGCCTTCACCTCCTGGCCCAGGCGCACCGGCACCTCCTGGATGATGCCGTCCACCACCGGGTTCACATGGGCCAACCGGGTCTCGTCCAGCGCCAGACGACCGGGTACCCGCACCAGCTCCACAAACGGTGCCCGCTGGAGTTTCTCAGCCTTCACCCCGGCTTTTTCCATGGCCACCGGCTTCAGTTCCACCACCGCGCCATCGCCTGTTCCAGCCTCGGCCTTTTCAGGTTCGGCCTCCTTCTTCCCCTCCCCCCGCATCAGTTTCAAGGCGCCAAAACCCACACCTGCAGCCGAGGCCAGCAACAGGGCTCCCCCCAGAAGCCATGCGACCGCCGGATTGCGGGGCGCGGGCTGAACGGGTCGGACAACCACCGGTTGCCCCTGCGGAAAATCCGCCATGGGAATACTCCTAATTCAGATGGATCGGGTGAAAATATGAGTGGAACAAATGCGTCCGCAACGGGCTGAATGACGCCTCAGACGCGCAACACCATGGGCCCGGAATGGGGGCAGACGGGTATTGGGTTTTCCCGGAGTTGAAGGGTGCCCTTCGGCGGTGCCCAGTTCCAGGCAACAACACACCCAGAAATGATGGGCAAGCAAGCCATATGGAGGGGCTGAACCGCCTCGGCGGGGGCCTGGCCCGCCTGGATCACCCCTGCGGGGCAACAGTCGTCCCCCGGCTCGGTATCAGAATCGTGGCCCGAAGGGTCGTGCAGGTCCCAACCCCAAACCACCCGGTGGCCATGCGAGGGAGCCAGGTCCCCGGTATTTTCTGGAGCGGGCTGGCCAGCCTTCTGCCAGACGATGTGGTGGTGGTCCTCACTCCCGCCGTCATGGCAATGGTGGATCGAGATACTGGGAGCCTGCAGGGCCACTACCAACAATGCCAGCCATACCCCCAAACCCCGGAGGGAGCGGGCACCGGCTGCGTCGTCATTGGCGCGTCCAGGCATGGCTAGGTCCACAAAACTGTCAGGGGGGGGTAAATCACCCGCCCGATGACCGTCCTTCCAGCATAATCGCCAAACCCTGCCGGGTGCAGCCTGTTTCCAGACCGAACTACCGCCCTGTTTCAAATCCCAGGGCATGCCGGGTGAGGGTTAGTAGGCCTGTAGCGGACGGGAGCCCCACTTCGGGCACCGCTCCGGCGGGCAGCCGGTCAGCCCCCACCAGGTAATTCCGCTCAATGCGCAGGCCTCCCACGCCATCCACATAGGCACCGGGTTCCAGCGTTACCAGATCGCCGGCCACCAGCACCTCCTGGCTGCCGGGAACAAAAAACGGCCCTTCCGGGTGGCCCAAACCCAAACCATGCCCGGCATGGTGCGGAAAGGCGTCGCCCAACCCGGCATCCGTGAACACCTGCTTCATCGCCTGGTGCACCGCGTGCGCGGTGTTCCCCGGCACCAGCATGGCCTCGGCGGCGGTCATGGCCTGGCAGGCGGTCTCGTAGAGACGAGCCTGGTGCGGGTTGGCATGGCCCACGCACCAGGTGGCGGTGAAGTCGGAGCGGTACCCGCCGATCACCACCGAAAAATCCAGAATGAACAGGTCACCCGGCTTCAACACCCGGTCGGTGGGTGGCCCGCCGCCCCGGGAGGGCCCCGGGCTCACGGCGAAATCGCCATAGACAATCACCGCCTCGCCGGCGGCCAGCGTGCACGCTTGCTGCACCCCGGCATACACCTGGGTCTCGGTCATGCCGGCATGGATATTTTCCCGGCCCCAGGCATGGCCCGCCTCGCCGGCCCGGCAGCACCGGACGATCAGGGCGATCTCATCGGGATCCTTCGCCCGGCGCAGGCGGGCCAGTTCGCTGATCACCCGGTCGGCCCCGGGACTGCCCGGATGGTCGCAAAACTGCCCCAAAAAGCCCTTGGGCAAGGCGTTCACCACCGCCAGGGCGCGCAGGCCCACCGGAGGGGTGCGGCCGTTGTACCAATGCACCTCATGCCGTTGGTCCACATGGCAATCTGCCGCGGAATCGGGCAGGCGGTCATCGTGCCACAGTTCAGCGGTCCCATCGGGATGGACCGCCAGCACCCCGCCATAGCCCGAACCCAGGCTGAACGGATCGACATGAAAGCCCGCCAGATACCTCAGCGAATCCGCCTGGTCGAACCAGAGGGTTCCTGGGGGTTTCAGGGCGTCCACCAGCCGCTTGCGGCGGCGGGAGCACCAGGTGGCGTCGAGCATGCGAGAATCCTCGAATGATGATCTGGGCCGTCAGCTCCGATTGAGGCGGCGGTTGCCCGGGTGTAAACTGAAAGGAGAAGATATCAGTCTGGTTTCACGATCTTTCCAACATACCAGTCGTCAGCGGGGAGGTGGGGCATGGTGGGCATCTGGCTGGCGCTGCTGGCCCCATCCGCCGATGGCCCGGCCGATACCGCCCGGGCTGAGGAACTGGTGCGCCAGTTGGGGGATGAGCGGTTCAGCGTCCGGCAGTCCGCGCACGATGGTCTCGCCACCCTCGGGATGGACGCCTTCGGCGCGCTCAACAAGGGCCTGGCGGCCGCCGACCCGGAGGTGGCCCGCCGGTGCCGCGAACTGCTCGACCAATTGCGCGTGGCCGACCTGGAGGCAAGGCTCAAGAAATTCAAGGAAGGCAAGGGCACGCTCCCCGGATACGAAAGATACGCCTCCGTGGTGGGGGAGACCCGTCGGGGCCGGGAATTCTTCGCCGAGATGTGGAGCGCCAACCCGATCTTTTTGGCGGATGTGGAAGAGCGCCCCGACCGGGCCGGCGGCCTGGTGGCCGGCACGGCGCAAAACCTGATGCAAAACCTCTACCAGCGCCGCCCGGGCCAGCCCGGCGCGCGCAATATGGTGCCCGAGGTGGCCACGGTGCTGTTCGCCCTGCAGAACCCCAAGCTGCGAGAGGCGAACCAACCGGGCGCCCAACGGCAGATGGTGAACCTCGACACAGCCACCAGCCAGATCAGCAACATCCTGTCGCACGAGCAGGTGCGGACTGCCGTGCTCGATCGCCCGCAGGGCGAGACCTCGCCGCTGTACCGGCTGGCCGTGGGCTTCATGCGGGCGCAGATGCGCTCCCCCCAGACGCAGAACATGCTCATCCACATGTGCATGAACCTGAACCTGAAGGAAAGCGTCGAGCTGGCCGAGGTGGTGCTGGCCAACCGGGGCTTCAACCCCCACGGCCGGGGCCTGGCCTGCGCGCTGGTGGGCAAGTTCGGCGAGCAGAAGGACGCCCACCTGCTGGCCGCCGTGCTCGACGACTCCACGCACATCAACCAGTTCCAGTTGGGCCAGCGCGGCCAGTTGCGCGGCACCACCGAGGTGCGTGATGTGGCCCTGGCTCAACTGGTGTCGATGACCCGTCAATCACACAAGGACTACAGCTTCCCCTTCGCCGAGCAGGGTTCCCAGTTCAACCACTTCAACACCTACAACATGGGCTTCACTTCCACCGAAAAGCGCCGCGCCGCCCTCACCAAATGGAAGGCCTACGCCGCCGCCCGGCCCGAACTGCAAGCCAAGACGCCGCTGAAGGAAGAGCTGCCCGAGAAGGATGCCAAGGCAAAAGAAGACGACGACTGAAAAATCACCGCCCCTCGGGCCATCTACCATTGGCCGCGATCGGCTCGGGCTGGAATCCCTTGGGATCGAGCGTGACCACCCGCACCTTCTGCCGTTTCCAGGTGTAGCTAATCTGTACCATCCCGTCCGCGGTCTGGATCACCGCCGGGTAGCTGAACTCGCCGCGTTCAACCTCCAGGGTGCCCAAGGCGCTCCATTTCTTGCCATCGGTGCTGATGGCCACATTCAGCGGCCTCCGCCCCGTGGTCGTGTGGTTGTACACCA
>JAFMJU010000297.1 GCA_017853285.1 Gemmataceae bacterium | reverse complement strand
CCCCGCTTCCAAAAGAAGCGGGGCTCGTCCTGTTTCATACACACCAAACTCCTATCCCCTGCTACCCTAAGCTCAGGCTTGAGGGATTTGTTATTCCCTAGGGAGCTTTTTGATTTTAATTGTTTATTAGTAAGACCGGGTTGGCTTGTTTTCCATTTGCAAACCTGGGCGGGCCAAGGCGAATGCCTGGGATTGATTGTTTTGAATCTGAACCATTTTCCGGAATTTCAGGAGATGGTTTGGATTGGGCAACCGGTGAAACAATGGCTGTTGTTTTGGCCGTGGGATTCATGGTCAGGGGACTGCTTGGGACATTTGGTTTTGATTGGGATACCAGTGAGTTTGTTGATTTTGCGGTGATTGGATTGGCAATTACCCCCGGGGATGCAGCCAGCACGGTTGCGGGTTTTTTGGTCTGACGCAAGGACAGGAGCCACGCGTCCTCCAGGGATTCTATGGAGGGATATCCGTAGTGAGTTCGCAGGGCTTGGTCCCAACCGGTTTGCATCGCCGTTCCAAGGAAATTCAAAAAAACTTGTCGATTCGATTTGGTCACCAAAAATTCGCTGACTGAAAATCCCTGTGCATACAGCACCATGAAATCGTCCGGGTATTCTGTCAGGGCAAATAGCCTCCTGAGGGGCATTTTCCGGTTGGGGGTGTTTAGGATTTCCCTCACCATTTGGTCATGGCGTTGTCTTTCCAAATCGTCTTCGCTGAGGACACAACCGCCTTCATCCGCCCATCGAGGCAAAGGCTTCTTGAATTGATGGGCGAAAACTGTGTGGGTGATTTCATGGGGAAGGACGCTAGCCAGGATGCGGTCCAATGTCCCTTCAATCTGCATGTCGATTCCTAGAACCCGACCCTGGTCAAAGATGAAACTGGTGGCTCCACCTGAGCCTCCTAAAGTGATTTTCACATGGATGGGGCAGGGTTCGGGCCAGGAGGGCATTTCTTGGCCAAGCCATTCCATGGCTTTTACTTTTCGCCAATATTCAGCGTACTGGCCGATCTGTTGAGAAATCGCAGGATCAGGAGATTCGACCAAAAAATTGGTGGTACGGAATTGGGCCCCGGTGCAAAAAAAACAGGCTAAAAAGAAAAAGGCTCCACGCCAGATGGTTGAGGGCATGAACCCAGCTCCGGAAATTGGCCGATTGAGGCCAACGCCATCCTTGGCAAGCCTTTACCGGTCAACTCTTCCTCGCAAAACGAAGGCCAATTGCTGAAATGAACGAAAACTGGAAATCTTGGCCTGAAATGGATACAGCTTCTTAAGGTTCAGATTTTTGGGGATTTTGGGTTATCTGGGAAATTTGTAAATTTTGCTGGGTTTGAGAACAAAATGCAGCCATAGGTTAATTTTGGGCATAAATAGGTGGATCAATTTAGTTTTCTGAAATTATCTCAATATAGCTGGAAAGCAGGTCTTCCATTTTTGGTTTTTCTCCTGGTTTGGGCCGAGGTTTTTGTCTGTCAGCCAGTATTTTTTCTTTGGTGGTGACTTGGTGAACCAGCAGGACTTGGCCCCGCTTTAGATTCGCAAATTCGGACTCATATCCCGGAAGGTTTTTATCTTTACCCTTCAATTCCAAAAGCTCTTTGGGAGTAGGCTTTTTTAAGTTCCCCTTGTCATCAAACAGGGTGGGGAGGACACGCGTCCGAATTTTGGCATCTTCGGTGACAATGAACGTGGCTTGAGCTTTGTTTTTTGGGGTTACGGCAAACTCCAGAACAATGCAGTGTTTTTCGTCATTCACATCGGTCACTTTGCCAGTCAATATGGCTTGACGAATGTAGTGGTTTGCCGCTGTTTTGGGTGATTCTTTGGCCTTGGTGGTTGCTGAATCTTTGTTTTCCAATTCTTTTTCTTTTGAGGTTTGATTTTTCCCTTCAGTTTGCTGGCCAAATGTCGGGCCGCAAAAGGTAATTAGAAAGCCAAAGCAAACAATCAAAGCAACAGGTTTCAAGTGATGGATCATTTTTCCCATGAATCGGGTGCTCCCGTGCTTCTGACAAGTAAAGTGTATCCGTTTAGTAACGGGGTCGGGAAGGGCCAACTCCTTGAACCACTGGGGTTAGGATCATAATCAAACCTTGCAAGCTTGAGGATTTGATCTCATGGTTCTCTGATTTGAAGGTTCTTTGGTATCAGATCGTGTAGGTATCCCGGAATTACCGGTACTTTTCCCTCAGGAAGGTTGAAGACAAAAATGAGCCAGATTGAAGTGGTCCATGCGCGGGAAATCCTGGATAGCCGGGGAAACCCAACGGTTGAGGTTGTGGTAACCCTCGAAGACGGATCCTTGGGGCAGGCCGCTGTTCCCAGTGGAGCCAGCACCGGTGCTCACGAAGCCATTGAGCTTCGTGATGGCGACAAAAAACGCTATCTGGGTAAAGGCGTCCTGAAGGCCGTTGAGAATATCAACGAGACCATCGCTGCTGAAATTGAAGGGATGGATGCTTTGGACCAGGTCTCTCTGGACCAGCGTCTTCTGGAACTCGATGGCACCCACAACAAGGCCAAGCTTGGGGCCAATGCCCTCCTGGGTGTGTCCCTGGCGGCGGCGCATGCCGCCGCCGATAGTGTCGGGCTCCCGCTCTATCGGTATTTGGGTGGGGTTAACGCGCGGGTCCTTCCTGTTCCAATGATGAATATCATCAACGGCGGCAAACACGCGGATAACACGATCGATTTTCAGGAATTTATGATCATGCCGGTGGGGGCCGATTCCTTCCGCGACGCCCTTCGCATGGGTGCCGAGGTTTTCCACCACCTGAAGAATGTGTTGCACGACAAGCACCTGAGCACCAGCGTGGGTGACGAGGGGGGATTCGCTCCAAACCTGCCCAGCGCAGATGTCGCTCTTGAAACCATCGCCAAGGCTATAGAAAAAGCAGGGTATAAATTGGGCGAGGATGTGGCTTTTGCCCTCGATGCGGCCTCCACAGAACTGCACGAGGAAGCCCACAAAAAGGGAAAGAAGGGTTACTGCTTCTTCAAAAGCGATCCCGAAAAGGTGGTCGACAGTTCCGCGATGATCGAACTGTGGTCCAGGCTTTGTGACAAGTGGCCGATCCTTTCCATAGAGGATGGGCTATCCGAAGATGATTGGGAGGGTTGGGCCCAACTCACCAAGGCGCTTGGCAGCAAGGTTCAACTGGTGGGTGATGACCTCTTCGTCACCAATACCAGGCGATTGCGGGATGGTTTTGCCAAGAAAGCCGGCAACAGTATCCTGATCAAGGTCAACCAGATCGGCACGCTTACCGAGACCCTGGAGGCCATTGAGCTGGCCCGGTTGCACGGTTTCACCAGCATCATCAGTCACCGTTCTGGTGAAACGGAAGACACTACCATTGCTGATATCGCGGTGGCCACCAACGCGGGTCAGATTAAAACTGGGTCCGCGAGCCGAACAGACCGTATCTGCAAATACAACCAACTTCTCCGCATTGAGGAGCAATTGGGTGACGCGGCGGTTTACGCCGGGAAGGTATGGGGCGATTACCGCAGCGTTCGCTAAGTCCTGGTTCCCTCTTTTTAGATAAGGGGTGGGCGGTCATGGAGTGGCTGGGAGAACCTTCCTGGAAACTTCTGGCCGCCCTGTTTTTTGGGATGGTGCTGGCCGGTTTGATTTGGAGGACAAGACCTGGGCGGTTTAGTTCTTGTTTGTTTGGTGCCATGGTCTTGGCTTTTTTTGCGGTGATCCTGTGTGGTTGGTGGTTGGTGACGGAACCGGAAAAAATCCGCGCCGGCTTGAATGCGATGGCGCATGCCGCCAATCAGCGCCGTTGGCAGTTGGTCACGGCCGGGTTCAGCAAGGAATTTCGAACTTATGGAGGGATGGATCGCAAAGCGGTTATGGATAGGCTGATGGGCCTGGATAAAGCCTACGGTTTCAAAAGGGTTGTTTTGCGTCAAATCACCGTCGGTTCACCAGCCCCGGATAACTCGCGAATGGCACGTTTCACCATGCGCTTGGAAGGTGATGGGGTAGAAATGGAAGTGGTCGAGATTGAGGCGGTCTTACGCAAAATCGGCCCAGACTGGCTGGTGGATCAGGTGAAAGTCTTCAGGCCTTTGGGTAATGGAAGCCAACCCTTGCCCGTTTGACGGCCTTAGGGGCATCCGCAGTCGCAAGAGTTCACGGTCGAGCAGATGCTACCCCCGCTCAAATTGCAGGAATGGAAATGCCTTGGTTTGCAGAAAGCCGGGCTTACGGTGCTGCCGCAGTAGTACTTTTGGTGACAGCAGCACCCCATCGAGCCCAACAGGCACACCGAGACCGCCAAGGCGGTGAATAAACGCATCATGGTCATGGTGCAATCTCCGGTTTCGACTAACATCCAAAAGCTGCACCATGGCCGAAAACGATCAAGGAAAATCATTGAAAATTAGTGCGGGCCGTTCGGGATGGGGGTAACCATCCCGAACGGCCCGCTCAAATGTCAAAACCGGATGTTAACTGGGGGTTGATGGATCAGCCTTGCGGCGCAGGCATGCAACCGGGGGGGCAGGCCGGAGCCGAAGCTGGCACGCATCCTGGGGGGCACGCACCACCCGAAATGGCCATTGGAGCCGGGGCGGAGTAAGTGGGTGCCGCTGTGTAAGCAGGGGCGGGTGCCGCGGTGTACACAGGTGCCCCGTAAGAAGCGACAGGGGCCGTATAAGCGGCTGGAGCAGGGTAAACCGGTGCGGCAGCCATCGGGGGCGGCGTGGAATGTCCGGGATTGAACATGTTTTTCAAACGGGCGCAAAAGCCGGTGTTACCGCATGAGTTGTTGGCGGTTGTGCTCCCAGTGCTTTGGCAGCCCGTCAAGGCGGCCGCGATTCCCGTCATCAGCAAGCCCAAAGTTACCTGACGCATGGTTGCCTCCAGTCGGTGAGTTTCTTCCCGGTTCAAACAGCCCGGATTAATCCGGATGAGCCGATCGATGTCACAGGGCTATCCAATCTGGTTTTTGGGGAAGGGTGAAGGGGGGCCAGGTGAAAGTTGAGGAAAAAAGATGAATCGGGTAGGGAAAATTCCATAGGTGTTGGGAATGTCGCCTTTTTCATGAAATTTGGGGAAATCGAGGGAAGGGGCAAATCCCAATTGGATTCTTGTGCGGTGGGTGCGGATTATCCGTTTCCGGCTATGATATAATAATTATTACAAATATATATTATGATT
>JAFMJU010000296.1 GCA_017853285.1 Gemmataceae bacterium | reverse complement strand
GGCGCCTGCACCGACTACTTCGCCCCCGAGGGTATCGCCACCACCTTCAACACCACCGCGGGCCTCACCGGGGTAAGCCAATTGACCGGCGCCCGCCAGGGTGTCCTGGCTCCCTGGGCACTGGCTACAGACCCCCGGCCCACCAGCCGGATCACCGACATCCTCGACGGCAGCTCCAACACCATCCTGGTGGGCGAGAATGCCGGCCGCGAGGATCTCTATCGCAATGGAAAACTCATGTCCGTGGCGGTGGCCAACGCCGGGGCGCCCAACTGCGCCCGCGCCCGGGGTGGCGCCTGGGCAACCAATGACAATCCCTACGAGATCGGCCAGGCCATCAATTGGTGCAACGGCGGGGCGGTTGCCGGGCTCCCTCCGCTACCCCTCAAGGTCAACGGCTCCAACGAGTGGGGCTACCTCTACTCATCGCTGCATTCCGGCGGTGCCAACCTGTTGTTCGCGGATGGATCCGTCCGCTTCACCGCCGAATCCACACCTGCCCGCACGCTGGGAATCCTGACCACCAAGGCGGGCGGGGAAATTGCCCCTGAGTAATCTTCTGATTACTTTTGTAATATCAGCTTATTTCTACTGGTGATTCGCAGCCTGTAGATCTGTCCGTCATGCCGGATATGTACCTCATTCGCACCTCCAAAGAGGTCTCCGGCGTCAATGGTTTTGGGCCGATCATCCCGTTCATTTTCCGCATGTTTGCCCGAATTTGCTTCGTTTTCCATCCAAAAGCGCCACCTGAATAAACCGAAAAAAGTCTTGCCTCATTAAATCGTACCAATATGATACTATTAATCAAGAGAATGAGACTCTGTCTCAAGATTAGACTTTTCTCCTGATTAGGCTGCTCAGCAACCGCAGTGGCACACGCCACATCCGTGCGCGATGCGCCTCCATGATCCGCCCAACCCATGGAGTTGACCCGATGTCTGTCCGTTCAAACCGGTCTGGTTTCACGCTGATCGAATTGCTGGTCGTCATCGCCATCATCGCCGTGCTGGTGGGCCTGCTGGTCCCCGCCGTGCAGAAGGTGCGCGAGGCCGCCAACCGCATGAGCTGCTCCAACAACCTCAAGCAGCTCGGCCTTGCGCTCCACGGCTTCATGGACACCAACAACGGCCTGCCAGCCAATGGAAACTACACCTGGAACGGATCCGGCATCACCACCACTAATGCCTGGTCCGCCATGGCCCGCATCCTCCCCTTCATCGAGCAGGAAAACCTGTTCAAGGGCATCGACTTCCAAACCGGCTACAGCCTCCAGCCGGGCATCAGCTCCAAACGCGTGGCAACCTTCATGTGCCCCTCAGAGACGCAGGACCGAGGCTACGGCACCGACCCGGTTTACGGAAACAAGTATTGGCCCACCAACTATGTCGTCAATTCCGGCACCTGGGGCGTGTTGACGCGCAAGTCCGCCGGCATGGTCACCGGCGATGGCGCATTCTCCCCCAACCGGTCCTTCCGCCCCGGCGACTTCACCGACGGCATGAGCAACACCATCGCCTGCGCCGAGGTCAAGGCGCACAACAGCCGCTTGTCCGGGGCAAACATTTCCGCCACCTATCCCGCCGGGCTGCCGGTGCCCCAAACCCCGGCCCAGGCGACCAGCCTCGCGCTGGCCCCCCACAACCCAGCCCAATTCACGCATGTGGAATGGGTGGATGGCAAGGTCCATGAAACCGGTTTCACCACCGTCTTCACCCCCAACACCAAAGTCGCCTGGACCTCCAACGGAACGGCGCTGGATGTGGACATCATCCTGGCCACCGAATCCAGCCCGGGCGACACCTATGCGGCCATCACCGCGCGCAGCTACCACCCTTCCGGGGTGAACGGCCTCATGATGGACGGCTCCGTCCGGCTGGTTTCAAGCAACATCTCCCTGGCCAACTGGCGCGCCCTGGGCACCCGCTCCGGCGGCGAGGTCATCAACGACTGACAACTCTGTTTGCAATTGGGATGTTGGCTCATCTTCACACAGGCCCCGGGGCCAACCGCGGGCCTGTGGCCATTCGATTACCGATCAAATCCACACAAAAATTTCACCAATCCCACCCAATTCCATCATCGTTTCCACTTCTTATTGTCCCATGATCTTGCAAAAGGGAGGACTCGGTCCTCCCGGGGCGCATCATGGGCTTCGGGCTGGTCGGGCGGAATGGTGTCCAAGCTGCATCCGCAAGTTGGAATCGAGCCACGGAAAATTCTCATCCTAGATTCCGACAGGCAGTCTGTTTCGTGGCTGATGAATCAACTGCGGCAAGAGGGCTTCCTGCCGGTGGCAGGTCGTGCCGGGGCCAACTGGTTCGACAATCTCAAATGCCTTTGCCCATCCTTGGTGCTGATGAACCGTCGTATCCCCGACGACGACGGCTTCAGCCTGATCGCCCGCATCCGCACCAACAAGGAAACCGAAAAGCTGCCCATTATCTTCACCTGCGACCACGAGGATGAAACCGACCAGGTGGTCGCCTTCCGTCTGGGCGCTAACGATGTGGCGGTCAAACCGTTCAGTGCCAAGATCCTGTCTGCCCGCATCCGCCTCCAATTGGGCCTCGCCAACTTCGATCCCGATGTCCAAACCCGGTTTCCAGAAAGGTTTCTCCAGGCAGGCAACCTGCTTTTCGATTTCTGGGCCCACCAGGTCCTGCTCGGCGGAGAGCCCCTTAACCTCACCCCAACCGAATTCCTTTTGTTGTCCGAGTTGGCCAAAAAACAGGGCTCGCCCATGAGCCGCGAAGAATTGGCCATGGCTGTTGGCAAGCCCCATGCCAACGGCTCATTGCGCCACATCGACAGCCACATCAAGGCCTTGCGCCAGAAAATGGGCCATTCCGGACTGGTGCGAACCATCCAGCGCAAGGGGTACCAGATCAACCCGGAAACCACCTGCCCCGCTAACACCGTTTGAATCCACTCACGAAACCTTCGCCGTTTTTTAACCGTAATCTGCCCTTTTTCTTCACAATACATGGCTAAAAAACCCTCGGCTTCCTTTCATTCCCATGGAGATTGACCGATGCTTTTTTCTCACAGACGCAGGGGCTTCACCCTGATCGAATTGCTGGTCGTGATCGCCATCATCGCAGTGTTGGTGGGCCTGTTGGTCCCCGCCGTGCAAAAGGTGCGCGAGGCCGCCAACCGCATGAGCTGCTCCAACAACCTCAAGCAGCTCGGCTTGGCTGCCCATAACTACGAGAGCACCTTTTCCTACCTGCCCCAGGGGCCATACGATGGCGACCCCACCCTGCCAGGCATGATTTACAACGAACCCATCGGGGCCTACGAGAGTGGCACCACCTGCTGCAACTCCGCTCACCCCAACGGCTGGAGCCAGTGGTTCAAGCTCCTGCCCTACATCGAGCAAGACAATGTCTACAGGTTGGCCAACTTCACCCTGCCTCCCATCCACAGCGGCCGCCCGGCTGACTACAACGGAGAAGATTCCGTAGCCCGCTGCCTGGTGAAGATCTTCTACTGCCCAACCCGCCGCTCCCCCACCGGGTACGGTTCCGCCCTGTTCGGGCGGTGCGACTACGCCGCCAGCGCCGGCTTCTACCAGGGTGAAGTCCACGAGAACTGGGGCGACATCCCCGCTGCCCCCCTGGGCATGAGCCCCCGGCGCAACGAGCGCACCACCGAGAACTACGGCGATTACGGCGGCCGCAAGGGCTACACCGCCTGGGGTGGCAACGGTTCCAAGCGCCGCGTCAACGACGCCACCGATGGCTCCTCAAACTGCATCCTCTATGCTGAGAAATGCTTGCCTCCCACCCGCCACGGGGCTGATGGCGGCGACAACGAGCGCTGGAACAACGCCGGCTGGGATGAATGCGTGATCCGCTGGCACTTCCCTCCCAAATCCGACACCGACCCGTCACTGAAAATCACGGGCAGCCCTGGCAACCCGGCCGACGGGTCCAATGTCTGGCGGCGCTACTTCGGCTCCAGTCACTCCGGCGGCATGAACGCCGTGCTGGGTGACGGCTCGGTCCGCTTCATCGGCTTCAGCGTCAACCCGCTGTCCTTCATGCGGGCCTGCGTGATCGATGATGGCGTGCCCAGCAGCCTCGACAATTGATCCCGGTATTTTCATGCAAGGAGTTTTGGACATGGTTCGTATGATTGCCGGTTTTCTGTTGGTCGCCCTCATCGCCGGCTGCGGCAGCGACAAGACCGTGATTCCCACCAAGGAATTGACCGAAGAGCAGAAGAAGGCCATCAAGGCCGAGGATGCCAAGGTCGCTGACGAGGAAGGCGGCAACAACGGCAAAAACCGCAAGGGAAAGAAATGATCCGCCGTGTCGCATAAATCCGACCAGGGGAAGTTCCTTCCCCTGGTCGGCTCTTTTCACCTGAAGGGATGCCCCTCGTATGGAACGCTTTTATTCGGATTTTCAGTGGCGGTTCCTGGCCTCGGGCCTGGTTGCCGCAGCTACCCTGGGTTGCGGAAACGGCAAACCCTCCAGCGAAAAACCGCAGGGTTTCCCGACCGAAAAACCCTCCACCGACAATCTCCCCATCGCGGACAACCTGAACTTCAAGAACTGGTCCCGCTTCCCCGTGGGCACCACCGTCACTTGGGTGAAAAGAACCACCAACGCCAAAGATTGGGTGAAGGAAACCACCGTGCGCAAACTGGTGGAGAAAACCGCCGACAAGGTGGTGGTGGAGTGGCAGGTGATCGTGGAACGGCCAAATTATGAGACCAGGGTCAACCCACCAAACCGGACCGAATTTCCCGCCACTTTCCGGGTTCCGGCGGGCATGAACGCCGAACAACTCCAGGCCCCGTCCCTGAAGGCCAAAAAGGTCGGGGAAGACCTGGTCACCGTCCTGGACAAAACCCACCAGGCCGAGGTGTTCACCTGGCTGGACGGGACCGAATCGGGCCCCATGGAAATCAAGGCCTGGTATGTGGACACCCTTCCCGGCCGAATCGCCCGTCAAACCATGCGGGTGGCCGAGAAGGAATTCGAGTCGCTGGAGGAAATCACCTCCATTTCCATTCCCCGGGAACAACCCGGGGAATAACTCGGGTGGTAACGAAGATAATCGCGCCCTATGCCAAGGGGCGGTTCCCCGCGAATGCTGCGGCGAGCCGCCTCTTGGCTTTTCAGGGCCGTTTATTACACTATTTCATGTAATGATTCATTGGGTCGGGTGG
>JAFMJU010000295.1 GCA_017853285.1 Gemmataceae bacterium | reverse complement strand
AGGGTCGCGTGGCTCGCCAGCGTGATGCTGCGAACCGGGCCCGCACCCACCTGAAACTCCAGCGTTGAAGCCCCCACCCGCACCCATCCACCCGAGGCACTGGTGAGCGTCAGCCCCACGCCGGGGTCGGTGGCCACGCGCAGCACCAGGCGCGCCGGCGCGGCACCCACCCGCAGGCCCTCGGCCAGGTCGCCCCCGCCGGTCCGGTGGATTTCCTCCACCGCCTCCAGCAGCAGGGGCGACCGGCACCAGCGACGGGCTGCGTTGCCAGCGGCCGTCACGGCCACCGCCAGCAGCGATTCTTCGGCCACCGACCAGGTGGGCAGGTTCACCGCCAGCTTGGCCCGCGCCAGCGTGATCAGGTCGGGTGCCAGGTCGTCGATGGGCATGGCGTCAGTCCACCACCGCCAGCACTTCGCTGATGCGGTCGTCCTGCGCCTTGCCAAATCGCGGGTCGCACCCCAACATCACGCCGGTGAGCTGGGTGGTGGTGCCACCGGTCACCTCCACCCGCAACCGGGCGAATCGGTACCCAGCGGCAGTGTCAAGTTCCTCGTTCAGCAGGTTGATCAGCACCAGGCGCTGCCCGGTGGCCGAATCGGCGTGCGTGTAGGTTTTACCCACAATGTCCTTCACGCCGGTGCCCAGCACATCCTTGGCCTGCTGCACCTTCACCACAATCGACGGGCTGGAGTTGGCCCCCAGCACCGCCACAAACAGCCAGCTCCTGAACTGGCCGGCGTCCACCCACGGGTGGGCGGCTGACAGGTTGGCGTAGTTGTCCAGCGACAGGAAACCCCGCGGGGTAATGCGTTCCATAGGCAATGCGTTCATCTTGTTCCTCCTTGGTTGTGAAAAAACGGTTCCCAGAAAATCACTGCAGGTAAACGAAGGGCGACAGCGTCGAGGAGCCGTCGGCCAGCGTGACGGGCGAGCGCAGCCAGGGCTGCCCGTCCACCCGCGCCACAAAGCGCCAGGCGCTCTGGTTGGTGGTGAAGGCGAAGTGCTCGCTGTAGGCGATCTCCACCTGGCGGCGGTCGCCAATGAGGTAGTGCTCCCAGTTCACCAGGCAGACATCCCGCGCGGTGCCCAGCGGCTGCAGCTTCTCGGTGGTGATAACCGGCAACCCGAAGAAGGTGGCCGGCACCGACGAACGGGCATCGGGCACGAACACCAGGCTGGTGGCGTCGCTCATCAGCAACAGCTCGCTCCACACCGTGGGGTGCAAGAGCCAGCAGGTGCGCGCCGGCGACCAGCCGGGCAGCATGCGGGCCAGCATCTTGGCCGCATCGTCCAGCACGAACCGGCTGGCCGTCTTGCGGCTCACGCCGATGGCCGAACCGGTGGAGGGCCCCACCGCCCCTAGCGGCTTGCCCACGCCATCGCCGCGCAGGAACGCCATGTCCTCATGCCAGGCGATGGCACCGCCGAACAGCGACACCAGCAGTGCCTCCAGCCCCGCGCCCGAGTCCTCCACCAGGCTGTTGGAAACCTTGGCGTAGCCCGACAGCTCACGCGCCACCAGCTCCACCTGCCGAAAGACCGGCTCGGTCTGGTTGATGGTCGCCCCTTCCTCGCTCCAGCGGGCCACCAGCCCGCCGAAAACCGGCGTGTCGCCCGCTGCCACGCCCGGGCTGGTGTTCAGCGCCGGCACCTGTAGCGAGCGTGAGGTCATCGGTAGCACCGTGGCACGCGGCCGGGCGATGGCCCGCTCGCCGGCCACCCGCATCAGCCGGGGCAGGAACTCCTCGGGCACCAGGTAACCCCCCAGCGCGCCCACCTGCCCGGTGAGGGCGGTCTTCTGCGAGCCGTAGGTATCCTCCAGGCGCTTCTGGTCGTTTTGCCGCACGCTCAATAGCCAGTCGGCGAAGTTACGGCGCGGGTCATCCGGCTGGCCGGTGTCGCCGAACAGCACGGCCGCGGCGCCCTTGCGCGACAGCCCGCGGGCACGGCCCGCCTCGCGCAGCCGGCGCTCCACCGCGTCGCACAGGTTTTTCGCCACCGTCTCGGTCACATCGGGGCGGGGCTGTGTGGTGTCGGTTTCAGCTCGCTCGAGAGTGGCGGTCGTTTGGCTTGGTTCCATCATCGTTGTCTCTTCCATGGTGTGTCTCATCTCGTTCGTTTCAGGGGTTTGCATCCGGCTGCCCGGCGAGCAGGTCGCCCAGGCGTTGTCCGGCACCGGCCAAATCCTCCACGGTGGAGGGTTCAGCCAGCAGGGTTTCAGGGTTGGCGGGCAGCGTGACGCACGCGTACTCCACCAGCAGCCAGTCAGTGATCACCCGGCGGGCACCGGCCCAATCGGGGCGCACGCGCAACTCCTCGCGGGTGGGGGATCTGGCTTTCAAGGCCACGAAGCCAATCGACTTGCCGGCCAGCAGGCCCTGGTTCAACAGGTTCCAGGCGGTATCGGGCAGCCAGGGCTGGCAAACTGGCCAGCCCGCCGGCAGGGGTGGGTAGCGCGTGCGCGCGATGATCCCCTGCCCCGACCCGCGCCGGGCCAACCGGCGCCACACCGAACGGCCAACCGCCGGCTGGTCGTAGGCGTGCTGCCAGGTGACCACGGGGTTCAAGGCGAAGGCCCGGTCATCCATGCCGGCGGGCAGCACCACATCGCCCTGGCGGTCGACCGTGTCGGTGCTGATCCACGAGTCTTCCTCGCGGGTGCCAAGTCCCTTGGCCACAGGGCAAAGCGGCACCCGTAGCAACTCATCTCTAAACTCCGCCGGCACCGCGCGCCGCCGGATCTCCAGCGCCCGCGCCACCTCCTCCGCCACAGCCACACCCCAAGGCCCGCGCACCCATTGCCGTTTACCCCGCATCCGTCGTCTCCCAACCAGCCCTCGTGTCATCCACCAAGGCCGATTCTTGACGCACAGACGCCGATGTTAAGAGCCCAATTCGGGCTTATTTTTTATTTTTTGGGGATGAAAATTTCAGGTTTCTGATGCGAATAGGTGAGGCTGTTTTTGGGGCTAAAAATTTTTCCAAAAAAAAAGGCGAATGGTTTTGTTTTTGTTTCAATCAGCGATGGAAAGCAACCCTTTCATCTGAAAAAGGCGGCTGATGCAACAAATGGATTTCCCAAGAAAAGGAAAATCGCCTGCCCCCCCTGAGGCCTTGGGGGCCAACATTCCGCCGAAAACATCTGCTACCCAGACCCTTGGTTATTTGCCGTTATTTTTGGTCATAATGTCTACAAAATGATTCTTTTTGCCTTCACGGGCCATATCCAAAGGGGACTTTCCATCCTTGTTTTTCTCAAGCGGCCTGGCACCCTCGGCCACCAGCAAGGCTACCATTTCACAGCCATCCTTATTATCACTGAGTTCTCCCACCGCCAATTGCAGGAGCGCATCCTTGTCCACCTTCAACCCCTTCCGATTGAGGATATCCAGATACTCTTTCAGAATGCGCGGCTGACAATAGCTGACGGACAACATGATGGGAGTTGTCCCAAATCGGTTCGGCTTGAGGATTGCCTCCTCACCCACGAACCTGGATTCAAGGACCTCGTGGATCGTTTTCAGGGTATTCGGATAAAAGAATTTGCTCAGGATTCCCAGCGGTGTGTCACCCATAAAGGCTGTTTCCTGACTGAAGTCAGCGTCCAGGGTTTTCAGGTATTGGATGCCTTCCAGATTATGGTATCTGCAAACCCAATGAACCAGGGCAACATCCCTATCCCCCAAGCCAAATTTCATCCAGATCAGTTCGGGATTGTCCTCAAGCCGCTTTTTCAAGGAATCCATTTTTCCCGGCTTGCACAGGGAATCAAGTTTTACCTGCTCTATATAATCTGAATATGCCCACCTCAATAGGAGCGAATACACCACACTGCCAACAATGACCCAAAACCATGCCTTCTTGAAAATGGACGACAGTTTCATCTATTGCCTCATTTTGCGATGGTCTTCTCTACAAGCCATTTCATTTTACCATGCATCGATCCAAGCATTTGCCCCGGCTGTTAGCCCTTTCCCAGCCTTGAAACCATGGGCAAAACGGCAACTTATGGGACAAAAGGCGCTGGCCATCTCAACGGCTTACACATTCCGGATTCGGCTTCCGACCGGCGACAGGGCCCAGCACCTTCCGTTGCTGGCTCACAAACTTTAATCCACCCCCTTTTTCCCTTCACCCGACCTAACCCTGCTGCCGATACAACCGGAAGAACCCGCATTGTTTCACGGATACCGTCTCCATGGCGTGGCGGCTGGCCAGGTCTTTCTGTCTGCTTGCCGCGGGGGCCAGCCTGTGCCTGCCAGCGGGCTGCACTGCCACCCGTTTGCGCCACCGCACCGCCAACTTTGGCACCACCCTGCCCGACCTGCAGTATCAGCAGGTGCTCGACAACCTGGCCCGTTTCGCGGAAAACTCCGGGGCCATGCCAGCTCATGTGAACCTGCGCGAGGGCACCACCCAGGTGACCGACTCCCTGTCGGGCGGTGCAGCGGTTGACCTGGGCCCGCCCACCGACTGGCTCCCGCAACTGTTCGGGCAACGCACCGTGGTGGCCCAGTGGGGCATGCAGCCGGTCATCGATCCGCTGGAGCTAAAGCTTCTGCGCGTCGCCTACCGCCGCGCGGCCGGCCTGCCGGAGATGCCCGATGACGACATCCTGCAGGATTTGGGCCACGAGCTGAAGGCCCAGGTGGCCAACAACCCAGACCTGCACGATGAGACCGAGTTGTTCTTCGAGTACCACTCACGCCAAAACGCCACCTACCCCCGTTTCGAAGAGAGCGTGGTCACCACTAACAGTGAAAGTGTGGTGGCCGGCCCCGATGTGCCCAGGCGCGACCGCTCACCACTGGCGCGCGATGTCGCCCGGCAGGTGAAAGTCATTGAGAAAGAGCTGCTGGAGATCGAGCCGGGCTGGTACTGCGTCGGCCGGTGGTGCGATGTGCCGCGCCACGCGAGATTTGTCGGACGCCACAACAGCACCTGGGTCTGGGTGGACCCAGCCCGCCAGGACGACCTGACCCGCTTCACGCTGACGGTGATGAAACTGGGCACCCTGCTCAAGGACACCCAAACCCTGATCAGCCCGGGTCAGGTGAAATTCTCGCCGGGTGACCGCGGCGGCTGATTGAAATGAAATCAGGCCCCATCAGTTGCGCGTCACGCGCCACAGCAGCACCAATCCGGCGCAGGCCAGCATGATGTCGGCGCCCCACACCATGGCGAGGATGTCGAGTTTGCCTTCCTTGGCCATGCCCGTGCCGCACAGCATCAGCGG
>JAFMJU010000294.1 GCA_017853285.1 Gemmataceae bacterium | reverse complement strand
GGCCACCTGTCTGGTTGCCGGCTGGGTTGTTCAATTCGTCCATCACCAACTCCCCCCGATGAATGCGCGAAAACCGTTTTCCGAGCGCCCCATTCGCCCCCCGGCGACTGGCGCGCTGGTCATCCCCGTGTCAAACCATGGGCCACCTCCGCCCTGAACCCGCTTTTGCCGCACCGTTTACGCTCCGTTATTTCCTCAGTCCAAGGAGGCGACTCAGTCGCCCAGCCTGTATTTGCCCCGGTACTGATCCGCCGGATATTTACGCTCGTTTTTGGCCATTTTTCGGGCCATAACCGATGCCAGATCGATGCCGCTTGCGTTGCACAGGGCCATCAACGCCCCCGCCACATCGGCAACCTCGTCCTCGACCGACTCGCGCCGGGCAGGGTCCTTCAGGATTTCCAGGCTTTCCGGGCCGCCCACCCACATGAATGGCTCAAGCAACTCGCCGCTTTCCGCGGCCACCGCCATGGCAAGGTTTTTGGGGAAATGAAACTGCGCCCAGTCCCTCTCTTCGACAAATCGAAGCCAGGCCGCCCGCAACTCGCCCACGGTGGTACGCTCGTCCGCCCAACCTGACCGATTGACAGCTTTTTCAGCCGGATGTTGCACGCCGGGTTCCGCCCCTGTCCCGCGCCTTGCCGGGCGCGGCCATTTCCCGGTCCGCCACCGTGGCGACCAAGGACGGGGGCGGGCCATATCTGGGCCGCCAAGACCGTGTCAATTCCGTTTGGATCGCTTTGTCCGCTTTTGACTGATTAGCTGGGAATCAAGGCCTTTCAACCGTTCAAACGCGGGCTCGAATGGGATGCAAGAACCGCAACCGGCTGTGGAACCGGCGTGGAACATGGTTTGAATATCAGAGGTTAGTGTCAGGAATCCCCGGCTTCCGGGGAAGTTTCGCCACCCAACGCCAAAAAATGGCCAAGTTTGTCCTTCTTGGTCTTCAGATAGCGCGCATTGCACTGGTTGGCCGGAAGCTCGATCGGCACCCGCTCGACAATGCTGAGTCCATAAGCCTCGAGGCCCACCACCTTGCGCGGATTGTTGGTCAGCAGCCGTATCCGGCGAATCCCCAATTCGGACAGGATCTGCGCACCGATACCGTATTGGCGCAGGTCTGGCGCGAAACCCAAGGCCTGGTTGGCCTCAACGGTGTCGAGGCCCTGCTCCTGCTGCAACTTGTAGGCCTCCAGTTTCTTCAGCAGGCCGATTCCCCTGCCCTCCTGGCGCATGTACAGCACCACCCCGGCTCCAGCCTCGACAATTTTGCGCATCGAATACTCAAGCTGGCTGCCGCAATCGCACAGCTTGCTGGAAAAAATATCACCCGTCAGGCACTGGCTGTGGATTCGAACCAGCACCGGATCCTCCCTGGTTTCCACCAGCCCGTTCACCTCGTTGCCGATACCCCCGTAGCACAGGGCCAGGTGCGGCTCTGTGTCCACCATCGAGGTGAAGGGAATCAGATTGAAATCGCCGAAGCGGGTTGGAAGGGCGACCTGCAATTCCCGCCGCACCAGGCGCTCCTTGGCCCTCCGGAACTTGATCAGGTCGGCGATGGTACACATCTTCAGATTGTGCCGGGCGCAAAATGCCCGCAGGTCAGGCACCCGGGCCATGGTGCCATCCTCGTTGCAAATCTCGCAAATGACCGCCGCGGACCGCAATCCGGCCAGCCGCGCAAGGTCCACGCTGCCCTCCGTGTGCCCGGCCCGCACCAAAACTCCGCCATCACGGGCCCTCAGCCCGGGGACATGCCCTTTGCCTCGCACCAGGTCGGAAGGCTTGGTCCGTTCATCTATGGCCACCTGCACAGTGCGGGCCCGGTCTGCCGCGGAAATCCCGGTGGTGATTCCGTAGCGCGCATCGATACACGGCGTGAACGGTGTGGTTTGGGTGTCGGCGGGCGACGCGGGGACAAGGTCCAGACCCAAACGGTCGCAAATCGCGCCATCCATGGCCAGGCAGACCAATCCGCAGGCCTGTCGCATCATGAAATTGATGGTCTCAGGGGTGGCCCTGTCAGCCGCGAGAACCAGATCCCCCTCGTTCTCACGATTGGGGTCATCCACCAGCACGATCAATTTGCCGGCCTTGATATCCTCCAAGGCCTCCTCGATGCCACAAAACCCTTCCGGCGGATGATCCACAGGCATACGATTCCCCAGCTGATTCCTTGGCATTCAAGGCAATGCCTTCATGAGAGGTTGATAGCCTCATCCAGAAATTTCACCCGGTTGATTTCCAACCCCTCAACCACATTGTAAGCCCCGGCTTCTCTGCCAGGGTTGAAGGGTGCACCTACACCCCGCATATTGAGTAGGTTGATAAGGAATCCCGCAGGGATGCCCCAGGCCCAAATTCACCCCGGGCCCTCGAACCTCAAAATCCCCCAGCGCCAGAAAAGGTTTTCTAGCATGAGCAAGCAGAAGGTTGGTCTTTGGTTGATTGGCGGCGGCGGCGGCGTGGGATCAACAGCGGCTTTGGGCCTGGCGGCGTTGGCTCGCAACCTGACCGACACCACCAGCCTGGTGACCGAACTCCCCATGTTCCAGGGCCTCGATCTTCCCAAGGCCGGCGATTTTGTGGTGGGCGGCCATGAAATTCGAAAGGCAACCTTGTGGGACGCCGTCAATGAAATGCACGAGCGCGCCAATGTCTTCACCCACAAACTGCTTGCTGGCTGCGAGAGTCAACTAGCCGAGTGGCAGAAAAACTTCCGTCCCGGAACGGTGATCGCCAGCGGATCCACCATCGAGAAACTGGCTGACCGGCCGGAGGTGTTTGCGGCCGAATCTCCTCGCGCCGCAACAGATCGCATCAAGGCCGACCTGGAAGATTTCCGCAAACGGCACCAATTGGACCGGTGGTGGTGGCCCATGTCGCCTCCACGGAGCCACCCTTCGAGTTGGGGGCCGAACATCAATCGTGGCCAGCTTTGGAAGCCGCCCTGAAGGGAGGGGGCCGAAAGGATCTGCTGCCCGCCAGTTCGCTGTACGCGCTCGCCGCGGTTGAAATGGGCCTGGCTTATGTGAATTTCACCCCGTCGACCGGCGCCTCCATTCCCGCCCTGTTGGAACTGGCCGAAAAAACTGGCAGCGTCGTTTCGGGCAAGGACGGCAAGACCGGCGAAACCCTGATGAAGACCGTGCTCGCCCCCATGTTCGCCCACCGCAATTGGAAGATCCTAAGTTGGGTGGGCCACAATATTTTCGGAAATCGTGACGGCGTGGTGCTGGACGACCCGGCCAACAAGGCGGCCAAAGTCCGCGACAAGGACGCGGTGATTCCCAACATAGTCGGGTACAAGCCGAACACGCTGGTCAGCATTGAGTACATACCCAGCATGGATGACTGGAAAACCGCCTGGAACCATATCCACTTCCAGGGTTTCCTCGGCACCAAGATGATCCTCCAATTCATCTGGCAGGGTTGCGACAGCCTGCTGGCCGCCCCGCTGGTGATCGATCTTGTCCGACTGTCCATCCTCGCCCAATCGCGTGGCGAAAAAGGCGTGCTGTCCCAGTTGGCCTGCTTCTACAAGGCGCCCATGGGCACCCGGGTCAATGATTTCTTCGTCCAGTTCGACACGCTGAAAAACTATCTGGAGAGCTGCCGGGCCAAGTGAGCCCGGCATTCCCAGGTCTCCTCCAAACCAGGCTTTCCCCCCGAGTGACCGCGCCATGAAACTGGCCTTCAGCACCAACGCTTATCTCAATCACACCTTCGATGACGCCGTCACCCGGCTGGCGGGCATGGGGTACGAGGGCGTGGAAATCATGGCGGATGTGCCGCACGCCTGGCCGGCCTACATGCTGCCATCCCAGATCAAGGCGCTACGGGATTCACTGGAACGCAACCGTCTGGCCATCAGCAATGTAAACGCCTTCATGATGCATGCCGTGGACGACCCCCGGCAAAAATACTGGCACCCCAGTTGGATCGAGCCGGACCTCCATTACCGGTTGCTGCGCGCCCGTCACACCACGAAGGCGCTCACCATGGCGGCTGAACTCGGGGCCCGCTGCATCACCACCGAACCAGGTGGACCGGTGGGGCCCGGTGAAAGCTGGAAGGCCGGCATGGACCTGTTTGTGGAAACCATCAAACCCGTCTTGGAACATGCGGAAAAGCAGAAGGTTTTGCTATTGGTGGAGCCCGAGCCCGGCCTGCTGATTGAGACCGCCGAACAGGCCCTCGAATTCATGGGCCATTTTGATTCCCCATGGCTGGGCCTGAATTTCGACATCGGGCATAGCTACTGCGTCGGGGAGGATCCGGCCCGGGTGGTTCCCATGTTGGCCCGTCATATCCGCCATGTGCATCTCGAGGATATCGCCTCCAGCCGTGTCCACCAGCACCTGCTTCCAGGTGAGGGGGCCATTGATTTCACTTCGGTCCTGAAGGCGCTGAAGTCCGGCGGTTACAGGGATTGGGTCACGGTCGAGCTCTACCCGTACATCGAAAATCCGGACACTGTGGCACGGTTGGCCAGGGAACGGGTCCTCCCCATCCTCCAGTCAGTGGATCAAGGCGTATGAATCTGAAGGATTGGGCGATCCTGGTTCGCTTGCCCAACCTGCCCACCCCGCTGGCGGATATTGGCTTGGGGTTGTGCGCGTGCTTCGCCGCTGGTTTTCAGCCCGCATCCGACACGATCCTGGCTTTGTGTTTTGGCTCGCTGAGTCTCTACGCCGGGGGCATGATTCTCAATGACTGGTGCGACCGGTCCGAGGACGCTGGCGCGAGGCCGGACCGGCCGATCCCCGCGGGGCGAATCCGCCCTGGTGTTGCGCTGTTGGCGGGCTGCGCCTTGCTTGTTTTCGGTTGCCTGATGGGATTTTGGGCCGACCTGATTCCCGGAAAAAAGCCCCTTTGCGGACCGGTGGCGCTAACTCTGGCAGGGACCATCCTTCTTTACGATGCATGGGCAAAGCACACACCATTTGGCCCGGTGGCAATGGGAACCTGTCGCGCACTGAATGTGCTCTTCGGGGCAACCGCTGGAAATTGGGGACCTCAATCTGATTGGCTGGTACTTTTTCTGCCTGCCCTCACATCAGGGCTTTTTATCGCCGGGGTGACCTGGTTCGCCCGCACCGAGGAAAAATCCAGCGACGCCACACAGCTTCGCCTCGCCTCGCTGGTCCTTGGCGTGGCCCTGGCCCTGGCAGCCCTGCTTCCCGCTGCCATCGATTCACCCCTGCCGTGGATTTACCGGGCTTTGCTTGCCTGGTGCCTGATTGGCCTTTTGCTTTGGATATTGGCGCCGAAGGTCATTCAGGCGAACC
>JAFMJU010000293.1 GCA_017853285.1 Gemmataceae bacterium | reverse complement strand
CGACAAGATCCTCGACACCGCCGGCCAAAAGGGCACCGGCAAGTGGACCGTCATGGACTCCATGGAACTGGGCATGCCCGTCACCCTCATCGCCGAGGCGGTCTATTCCCGCTGCGTCTCGGCCCTGAAGGACGAGCGCGTCGCCGCAAGCAAGGTTCTCACCGGTCCCTCGGGCAAGATCAGCGCCGCCGACAAGAAGGCCATGGTCGCCGCCATCCACGACGCGCTCTACGCGTCGAAAATCATCAGCTATGCCCAGGGCTACATGCTGATGCGGGCCGCCGCCAAGGCCAACAACTGGAACCTGAACTACGGCGGCATCGCCCTCATGTGGCGCGGCGGCTGCATCATCCGCAGCCAGTTCCTCGGCAAGATCAAGGCGGCTTTCGACAAGAACCCCCAGCTCGACAATCTACTCCTCGACCCCTACTTCACCGGCGAGATCACCCGCAGCCAGGAGGGCTGGCGCAAGGCCATCGCCGCGGCCGTGGTGGCAGGCATCCCGGTGCCTGCCTTCTCCACCGCGCTGGCATTCTTCGATGGCTACCGCTCCGGACGCCTGCCCGCTAACCTGCTGCAGGCCCAGCGCGACTACTTCGGCGCCCACACCTACGAGCGCACCGACAAACCCCGCGGCCAGTTCTTCCACACCAACTGGACCGGCCGCGGCGGCGACACCGCCAGCACCACCTACTCGGTGTGACCCATTCCTGAAGGGATCTGCCTCAATGCAAACAGGGCCCAACGGCATAGGTTGGGCCCTGTTTCCTTGTATTGAATCTCATTCCGTGGTTATGAATCACGATCCGATTCCCACCACCAGGCTCCCCCCAAGCCCCTCCTCAGGCCAGGACTTCACCAACGCCGCCAGCGCCAAGGCGATCTTTTTGCCACCCACCACCGAAGGTTCGATCGGTGACCGGGGTGAATAATCCTCCTCGGCCTCGCAGACCAGGCGCAGGTCCACCACGGCCACCCGCCGGCGGGCCGCCTCCTCCACGATCACATCGTTGTAATAACTCAGGGCCGCCACCTGCTCCTCGGGCAAACCCGGCACGGCCGTGTACACCGTGCACACCGCGGTGGGCAACCGGTGCTCCAGCACCTTCCCCAGCATTTCACGATATTCCCGCCGAAATTGCTTCTGGTAACCAGCCAATTGCCGGGCCACCGCGCCAAATCGTTGGCTCTCCAGCAGGCCCCAACGGGCCGCCACCTGTAGTGCGTCGTTCCCCCCGGCGCTCACCAGCAGGTGGGTGGCATCCGCTGGCAATCCAGCCAATTGCCGCTCCACATCCCGCGTCAGGTGGCCATCCACCGCCAACAGGCTGACCTGCCATCCCTTGGGCAGGGTCCTACCCAGGTGGCTTGAGGTGGTGTCATGGGCGGTGGGCACATACGGCCCGTTGTCAAAAATGGAATCACCCAGCAGGACCAGGTGCGGATTTCGGGTGCTGGTATTCAACGCGAGTCTCCTTGGCTTGTAGTGGGGGGGAACCAGGCCGATCCCGGTCAGGATCTCCCCGCCCCACCCCGTATACGCCAAGGCCCCGGCCCTTTTTCAAATTTCCGACCAAATAAATCGACCGGCCCCGGCGGGAATCCATCCTCGCCGGGGCCGGTCGTTGCAGGGGCTTGGTGCGGAAGGTCACCCGTTGGGTTTGCCTCCGGCCGCCCGTGGATCACATGTCGCGCTTCTCTTCCACATGGGTGCGGACGCGCTCGGCGAGCAGGGCTGTGTCGAAGGGTTTCTTGAACACTTCGTTGAACCCGTACTGGCCAAGGCCTTCCGGATCGGGCTCATCCTCGCTGGCCAGCGCGATGATCAGGGTCTGCTCGTAGGCCGGATTCTTCCGCAGGTTGCGGGAGATCTGCAGGCCTTCGCTGCGACCCAGCGCCAGGTCGATGATGATGGTGTCCGGATGGAAGGACTCGGCGAGGATGCCGGCCTCGAAGCCGCTCGAGGCGACCTCGTAGCGGAACTCCTCATCGGGAGGCAGCAGCTCCTGGACGCGGTCCAGCATCAGCTTCTCGGCTCCGATCACCAGCACCTTGTGCCAGCTCTCTTCCTCGAGCTCTCCCAAAGGCATGCCGTACTCTTTCAGGAAGCGGATCAGGTGCTCCCTGGGAATGCGGCGGTCTTGACTCCCCGGAATCCGGTAGCCGCGAAGCTTGCCGGAATCGAACCACTTGCTCACAGTGCGGGGAGCCACCTTGCAAATCTTGGCCACCTGTCCGGTGGTGAAGACTGGTTTCTTCATGAAACGAGGACTCCGTAGGGGGTTCCAGGCAGGCCCGGCCTGCCGTCTGGGCCACCTTCTGGGTCCGCTTGTGCGGAGCTGACCCAAAAGCGTTTTTCCAGCCATCCGACAACGCCCTTGGAAGAACGATGCCGGCCTCCCCTCTCGGGGCACGGTTCGGGTTTTCGGCTTTCACGGATCCTTCCGTTCCTGCCGTCCACCAAACCGTGTTGGCTGGTTGCCCGGACTGTCCTGGCGGCGACTCAATCCGACCCACTTGGCGGGTTCGGGCGGAGAAGCCGCGCCGGGAATGCCCTGGCTAACCGTGTTATTCGGCAACTTCTGGCGGCGAAGTGAGAAAATGATCGCCAATTAGGAGGATTCTGCGGATTGACTGCCTTTTCCCGGCCGCTCCCTTTATTAGGTCAGCCCAATTTATCCCGATAAGCCCGCTCCTGCCGCCCGCGCCATGCCTTCCTGTGTGGAGGGCCATGCGGATTGGGAGCGGCATCCCGCCTCGGGGCGCTATCGTGGTTTCTGTTTTTCAGGAAAGTCAGCGCCGCAGGTCTTTGCGGTAAATCACCTGGTCATCACCCGGGGCGTAAAAGTCCCGCACCCGCGCTTCCACCGAATAGCCGACCTTGTCGTAAAAGGCGCGCGTGGGGGCGTACCGTGCTGTTCCCGAAGTTTCAGCCAACAGATGATGGGCGCCCAGCTTGCGGGCATCCGCCTCGGCGTGGCGCACCATTCGTCGCCCCAGCCCTCGCCCTTGGGCGTTCTTGTCCACCACCAGCCAGTACAGGTGCCAGGTGCCTTTGGTCATCACGGCCGGCGCGTGGTAAACGAAACCCACCGGGGTTCCATCCGCCTCCCGCAGGGTGCGGCAGAGGTGTCCTTCGGTAACTAGGCTCGCATGCCAATCCCGCAGCAATTCACCCAGGACCTCGATTTCCAGCTTTTTGAACATCCCGGTGCCCGCAGCCAGGGCCACCAGGGCGTCAAATTCTCCGGGCTTGGTTTTTCCCAGTTTCATTCCCAGGTTGGTTTTTTTGCCGCCGGCCATCAGACACCCACCTTTCACAAAGTCCCGTCTGGTATTTTGTAGCGGTTATGCCGATTCCAGCGAGTCGGCAATTCCGCCCAAGGCTGGAACCGCCACCCCCGCCTCCCTAAATCAACCCAACGACCCACCTGAAGGCGTGTGCCCGCCACCCATATTTCTGGAGATCCAACCATGGCATTTGATTGCATCACCTTTGGCGAGGCCATGGTCCGTCTGGCCCCTCCCCAGTTCCACCGCCTGGAGCAGGCCCGCAGCCTGGACCTGAAGGTGGGCGGCGCGGAACTCAACACCGCCGTCGGCCTGGCCCGGTTGGGGCGCAAAACCTCCTGGGTCAGCCGCCTCACCGACAATCCCTTGGGCCGCCTCATCGCCAACCACGCCCGCGAGGGCGGGGTCGATACCAGCCATGTGCTGTTCACGCCGGAAGACCGCGTGGGCCTCTATTTCCTCGAATTCGGCTCGGCTCCCCGCGCCAGCGGGGTGCTGTATGACCGCAAGAACTCCGCCATCGCCGCCATCCAGCCCGGCATGATCGCCTGGGACAAGGCCTTCGCGGGCGTCCGTTGGTTCCACCTCACCGGCATCCTGCCCGCCCTGTCCGCCAACGCCGCCGCCGCCACGCTGGAATCCTGCCAGGCCGCCAAGAAGCACGGCCTGAAGGTCAGCATGGACCTGAACTACCGCGCCAAGCTGTGGACCGGCGCCGAGGCCGGGGCCTGCCTCGGCAAGTTGATGGAATTCTGCGATCTGCTCATCACCACCGAGGAAGACATCGAGAAGGTCTTCGGCATCAAGGGCAGCACCTACGAGGAAGCCGCCGCCAAGGTCTGTGACAAGTTCGGCGTGAAAAAGATCGCCATCACGCTGCGCGAAAATCCCCTCGTCTGGCTCAACGACTGGACCGCCATCCTGTGGACACCCACCGGCGTCCTGCGCACCCGTTCCTACAAGGTGGAGATTGTCGACCGCCTCGGCGCCGGCGACTCCTTCGCCGCCGGCCTCATCCACGGCCTGCTCGACAACGATGACCAGAAAGGCCTCGACTGGGGCGTCGCCATGAGCGCCATCAAACACTCCATCCCAGGCGACTTCGCCTGGGTCACCGCCGACGAGATCGCTTCCACGGTGAAGGGAGGCGGGTTGCGGATTGCAAGGTAAAGGATTCGGATTACAACCCGTCCCTACCCCGCCCCCACCGCCGCCGCCCCCACCACCCCCGCCTTCTCCCCCAGCTTGGCGAAGCCGATCCGTCCTTGTATTTCCACGCCCTCAATCGGCAAATCCTTGGCCAGCGACCGGATTAGTTCCAGGAACCAATCCCCCGTGCAAGTCATGCCGCCCGCGAACAGCACCAGTTGCGGGTTCAGCGCATGGATCATGTTCACCGCGCCAACAGCCAGCGCCAGGGCGGTTTCGTTCACCAACCGGATGGACAGCGGGTCACCCAGTTTTGCCGCATCAAAAACCTGGGCCGCGTTGAACTCGGGGTCCTGGGCGGGGACATGCAGGCAGGATGTTTTTTTCCAGTCCTCGGCCAAAGCCTCGTGGGTTCGCTTCACGATGCTGAGGTTGCCCGCGTAGGCTTCCAGGCAACCCCACCGCTTGCAACCGCACGGCCGTGGGTTGCTCATCTCAATCCGCATATGTCCCAACTCGCCCGCGTAACCGTTGTGCCCGGTCACGATCTTCCCATCCAAAATGATTCCCCCGCCAATTCCAGTCCCCAGGGTGAACAGCACCAGGCTATCCAGCTTTCCGTGGCCACCATACTTGGCCTCCCCTAGCGCCGCCGCGTTGGCGTCATTGGCCAGCTTGGCACCCAATCCCAGGGAATCCCCCAAAATCCCGGCCAAGGGAACGCCACGCAACCCCTCCAAATTGGCAGATGCCACCACCACACCGTTTTTCGCGTCCACCACCCCGGGCACGCCAAGTCCCACCGCGGTCGCACGCACCCCTTTGCCGGCTGCCCCCTCCAGCGCTTCCCTGCCC
>JAFMJU010000292.1 GCA_017853285.1 Gemmataceae bacterium | reverse complement strand
CTGGGGCAATCAGGTCCATCAAAACCCTTTCCGGACCGGGCATCGGGTGACCGGTAACAGCGCCAATCAATTGCCGAATCCAATCCGCAAGCTCATTGGCACCCCATGGCGCCAGATCAACCCTTGGGATACTGGAGGCATGCGCATCGGACTCCCACGAGGGACGGTCCCCGGTGAATATGATTTGAAGCCGGGCTCCAGACTGGCCTGGCAGGCGGGTCAACCCTACCAATTCCGCGAAACCGTGACTGTCCAGCAAATCAGCGTCATCCAAGACAATCCAAATGGGCTGCCCCTTACCGAGAATTGCCGCGAGATGATCCATTAATCGTAAATGCAATTCGACATCAGACCCATCCACAGGAAGCTGACAATCAAACAGCAAACATTGAATCAGGTCCCGGCGGGTCAGAGGCAAAGCCGAGTGGACAAAAAGGACTTCATCAGGAACGGCCTGATGCTGCAAAATTTGACGCAAAACAGTCGTTTTGCCAGAGCCCGAAGGCCCGGCCAAAAAAACGCCTTTTTCCCCGTCCCCAAGACATAACAATGCCGCCTTTCGGGCAGCCTCATGGCTTTGCGAGGGATAGTAAGGCGACTCCACCTGGCGGGAGGAGAACGGCCCGTGGGGCAATGACGCCATGCGAATTCAACCTGGAAGGATTCGAAACCCCTTCAGACGGTTGATCGACGGCCGAATTGGCGAACTTAACGACAAGGAAAGATCGGACGAAAAGGATATGATTGCCCAACCCGCATGATCAGACCAACTTTATCAGACCATCTTTTTTAAATCCCAACGAAAAATTGGTTTGCCTTTCAATCGGGCCTTTCTCTCGAAATGGGTCAGGTAGTCCATGTCATGGAGAGGATTCGACGAATTGCCAGGGTTGGATCTTTCGACACCCTTTAAGTTCACCAATATTTCCTCGGTCATTTGAAAATAGGCTTCGACATCCGTCGCAAAGCGAATAATCCCCCCATCCTTGAGCAATCGAAGAATTTGTTCCAGAAATGCCTGAGTCACCAACCTGCGTTTATGGTGCCTTTTTTTCCACCACGGGTCGGGAAAATAGATGTGGACGACATCCAACGACGCTTCGGCCACATGGTTTGTGACAAAAACCGCCGCATCACCAGCCACCAATCTCACATTTCGAATACCTTTTCGGATCAGGGTGGTGGCAGCGAAAAAAACATACTTTCTTTCAATCTCAACACCAAGGTAGCGAGTGTTGGGGTTCGCCTGGGAAGCGTTAACCAGGTGGAGTCCTTTTCCAAACCCGATCTCCAATTCGGTGGTCGAATCGGGTGACAAATCGGGGAAAACTTTTCCCAAATCACCAATCGGTCCCAAAGGAAGAAGGACCGGTTCCAGTGACTCCAAGGGAAGTTTGCTTCGATTCCGCACTCTCAAGCCCCGGCCGAATTTGGTTGGGTGGCCGCCCGGTGCAAAGCAATCCCGATAATATTGCCATGAAAAGCTAGCTGATTATCGACGAAGCCTTGGACATTGAAAGTGACCTGACGCCTGTGAACCTTGATCGCCTTGGCAACCAGATACAGCCTTTGCCCAGGTTTGACTGCCAAACGAAAACGAACTTCATCCATGCCACCAAAGCCGACAAAGTCACCTACGCCATCCAATTTGACGCAAGCCATGTGGTAGTAGGAGCAAAGTTGAGCCGCCGCCTCACAAATCAAAACACCGGGAAGCAATGGATAGCCCGGCATGTGCCCACGAACCCAGAATTCATCCGAGCGAACATCCTTGAATCCTCCAATCAAATGGTTGGACGGATCCAAGAGGACAATCGCGTCCAATTGGGCCATTTCAAATCGTTGTAAATTGATTTTTTGAATCTCCTCCCGGTCAGCCAGGACAGGCTTGGAGGAAAGTTCCACAGGATCGAAAATAATGGGCGGCGGCATTCAATTCTCCAAACTATCGGCCGAAAAAAGTGGAATCGGAAGATTATCCAGCTAGCATCATGAGCAATTGTTGACAACTCGTGATAAGGGCGTCCGGGCGGGTTTCCGGTTCTTTCAATTCAGAGGCTTCAACCTGAGAGGAAGATTTGTCTCCCAAAAACAGCGCCGTCTTGAATCCCACTTTTTTGGCCCCGATCAAATCCTCACGAAGTTTTGAGCCGATATGAAGCACCTGCTCAGGCAGCAGCCCCCGGTTTTTGGCGGCGTTCGCAGCCGCCTGGAAAAGGGTGTTGGATGGTTTACGGGCTCCAACCGTGCCAGACAAGACGCACAAATCCTTGCAAAACCACACCTCAGGGTCGCAAGGGTGCTGATTTTTCAATCCCCAATTCAATTGGGCAGTGGTAAAACACTGCCCGTTTCCAAGTAATCCCTGAAGGATTCCCCGCGACGCCAAATCTGAAATCGTCGCCACAGATCCCGGGTAGACATTGGCTCCTTGAAGGGCTGTATGGAAAAAAAACGCTATTTTCCGGGCAAATTCAATTGTGGAACCATATTTTCCATGGTCGATGACATAATCCTTCTTCTGAAGTTTTTGGATCACGGCCTCCCAGACTCTTTCGGATGCAAGCTCAGGGAATTTTTCACCAGGCAATCCCGAACCGGCTTTCAAATCAAAAATCAAATTTCGATAAATCGGGAGCAAAGAATCGGACGGCTGCCCGGGTTTCCTGGACATGGATCCCCACATCCGGAATTCCTGGATCGTTTTTTCCAGCGCAAGGTTAGTGACAAACTCCTTGGGATGCTCAAAGAGGAGATCGCCTGAGGCCACATGGAGGAGAGTACCGTAGGTTCCCCACATGACGCAGCGAATACCCTTTAGTCCAAATGAACCTGCCTTTGCCTTGAAGGGTTCGATCGCCGGTGGTTTAGGCCACACGAGGTCCGACCTCTCGCACAGGCTGGTCGCGTATAAATCCAGCCCGTCCACCATGATTCACAAATCTCCCCGATATAAATAAAAGGATTACTAAGGGACCATTTTTCCAAGGTTCCAACCCGGCCCCTTTAATTTGGGCTGACGCCACCAGTCATGATGAAAACCAAACCTTCCCAGCCCCAACTTCCCCCGATCACAATCTTGGGTGCGGGTGGAATTGGCTGCACTCTTGCAGCAACCATCCACCACAGCGGTCATCCAGTCAAACTGGTTGAAATCTGCCGATCTAAATTATCATGGGCCAAGTTGAACGGAATTGAGGTCACCGGGCTTTCATCTCAACCAATACCGATTGAGAGCTTTGACCAATGGATACCGCGAGAAGGCGATCTAATAATTGTGTGTATCAAAATTTATAATAATATTTATTTGGCCGATAAAAATATCGCCTGGAATCGAGTACTAACCATTCAAAACGGGTTTGAAAACTCCATCCAGAATGTTTCCAGGACAGGGGAAGGAATCGCATCCTTCATCGCAGAATGCAAACCAGGAACCACCCAAGTTCGAATCACAAGAGG
Source organism: Gemmataceae bacterium (assembly GCA_017853285.1). Classification (GTDB taxonomy): domain Bacteria; phylum Planctomycetota; class Planctomycetia; order Gemmatales; family Gemmataceae; genus UBA6894. The sequence goes on along the minus strand of JAFMJU010000292.1, from coordinate 1,886 downwards.
TGGGGCCCTCCATTTGGGTACTTACATTGGGCATGGAGACTCATCGCACACCTATAGTCATTTGGCCGGTTTGATTCGTCACCCATTGATCCGCGTGGTGGTCACCAGCAACATCACCAAATTTAAATACACCAAATTTCTCTACAATTGCGCCATCAGCCCCCTCGCTTCCGGTTGCGGCGTGGACAACGGCCAGCTCTTGGCTAACCCAAGGATCAGACCGATTTTCCTGGGGTTGTTGCGGGAAAACCTGGGAATCATGGCATCCGCCGGGATTGAATTGGGCAAGGTCGGCCCTTTCTCTCCCAATACCGTTGTTTCGATCCTGCGGAATCGATGGATCACCAACTTGCTGGCAAGCTGGTTCCAGAAATCTTTGGACAAGACCTACTGCTCGATGTCAGGCGACTGGCAGACGGGTGAAACAGAGTTGGAGGGTTATCTGGGGCATATGATCCGATTGGCAGGAAATCATCCCTGCCCCCTGAACCGAGCCCTCTATGATTGGTGCAAGGACAGGCTTTCGCGGAAAATGGCTCCGTCCATGGAATTGGTGGACATACTTCAGAAATTCATCCCCAGCGTCGCCGCATAGACATTAAAGAATCCCGCGACAAACAGGTGCCATTTAACACCATGACCAATCCTGACCCACACCCGGTTGAGTTGCAAAAGGTTGATGAAACCTCGCTCAAAATCATATGGTCTGATGGCGTATCAACCGGAATCACATGGAAGGCATTGAGGGAAAAATGCCCATGCGCCGCCTGCCGTGAGGAAAGCAACAAGCCGTTGGATCCTTTCAGGGTACTAAAACCCGCCGAGCTGCTTCCTTTAAAACCGGTTAGATTTACCCCAACCGGGAATTACGCCTACAAGGTGGATTGGAGTGATGGCCATGCTTCTGGCATCTACTCCATAAAATACCTTCGCGAAATCTGCACCCAACCATAGGCCGATTTTCTTTCATTCCCAACCAGGATTCACCAGATCATGTCCAACCAACCAACCAATTTGGCAAAAATTGAATTGCCAGGCATTCGCAATGTCCTAGCCGTTGCCAGCGGAAAGGGTGGAGTTGGCAAATCCACTGTTTCCGCGAACCTGGCAATGGCTTTGGCCCTTCAAGGGGCCAAGGTCGGATTGATGGATGCGGACATTTACGGGCCCAGCATTCCTCTGATGTTTGGGGTAAACGAACCAATCGACCAAGCCATCACTGCCCTGCCCCTTGACCGCCATGGAATCAAACTGATGTCCATGGGTTTTTTGGTTCCCCCTTCCAAGGCGGTCATCTGGCGGGGGCCTATGATCCATCGGGCTCTCACCCAATTCCTCACCCAGATCCCATGGGGAGATTTGGATTATCTAGTGATCGACTTGCCCCCAGGGACAGGGGATGCGCAACTGACACTCACCCAAACCGTCCCCCTGACCGCCGCGATCGTGGTGACCACCCCACAGGAGGTGAGCCTTATCGACGCAAGGAAAGGCTTGCAAATGTTTGAGGAGGTACGGGTCCCCGTGTTGGGAATCATTGAAAACATGAGCTTTTTTCAAGGGGATGACGGCAAAAGATACGAACCATTTGGCTCCGGAGGGGGCCAACGATTGGCCACACAAGCGGGTGTGCCCTTCCTTGGGCAGATTCCTATCCATCAGCAGGTCGCGCAATCGGGCGACGCAGGGTTACCGATTGTGGCAAGTGATCCGGAATCCCAATCTTCCAAGGCATTCCAGGAACTCGCCGGGAGGGTCCGGAAAGATTTAGCATCCTTCCAGAACCCGATAAAACTACCCACCTTGGATCTTTAGGGACGCCTCGGTCAGCAGGAACGCACCAAACCCACCCACAAATCGGCCACATTTGTCCCGGTGGGGCCGGT
>JAFMJU010000291.1 GCA_017853285.1 Gemmataceae bacterium | reverse complement strand
GTGGATAGAGCGACGGTTTCCTAAACCGTAGGTCGCAGGTTCGATCCCTGCCGGGTGTAATGGATAGCTGGCTATTGTCTCACCATATTGTTTCTATCTGCAGATCTTCGCTTTTCATTTTTATTCCCTTCCATGCTTTTCCTTCAGGTTTTCCCCGGGTTAGGATGTAGTTCCTACCTGTGATGGCTTGGCCTGCTAGGAAATTCCCATGCGTAATCTGGTGCGCCTTACCTTGGCCGTGTTCTCGGCGCTTTGCAGCTTGGTTTTGTCGGCTCGAAATGCCCAGGGCCAGGGTGGGCCTGATGGTGCGGCGGCCTTTGAATTTTTCAAGGGTGACCGCGTTGCGCTGGTGGGTAACACCCTCGCGGATCGCATGCAGCATCTGGGCCATGGTTTCGAAACCCAATTGCAATTGGCCTACCCGGGCCGCGAGATCACTTTCCGAAACCTCGGTTTCTCCGGCGATGAGTTGAACCTTCGTCTGCGCTCGGCCGATTTCGGCTCGCCTGATCAGTGGCTGGCCAAGGTGAAGGCCAGCGTTGTCATCGCCATGTTTGGTTACAACGAGTCCTGGGCTGGCAAGGAGGGTTTGGAGAAGTTCGAGGCGGATTTGGCTTTTTATGTGGATCATTTGCTTGCCGAAAAATTCGATGGTTCACAGCCGCCCCGGGTGATCCTTTGCTCTCCCACCGCCTTTGAGCCCGGGGCCAAGAGGCCGGAAGCCAATCCGGTCAACGAGAGACTGGCCCTCTACTCAGCCGCTATCGGAAAGGTGGCAGCCGCAAAGAAGGTGAAATTTGTCGACCTGTTTACGCCCACTTTGGCAGCTTTTTCCCGTGATTCCGGCAGCACTATCAACGGTGTCCATCTCACCGAAAAGGGCTACGGTCAGGTTGAGAAGGTTCTGGTTGCCTCGCTAGTGGGCGGCAGGGGAATTCCCCAGGAAAACGCCCGGGCTACCCGACAGGCGGTTGCTGACAAGGATTGGTACTGGTTCCAGCGCTACCGCGTGACCGACGGCTACTCCATTTTCGGCGGTCGCGCCGACCTGAAATTTGTCGGGGGGCAGACAAACCGGGTGGTCATGGCCCGCGAGCTTGAAATCCTGGAGGTGATGACCGCCAACCGTGACAAGGTGATTCACAAGGTTGCGTCGGGTGAAAACGCGAAGGTGGATGACTCCAACACGCCTGATTTCATCCCGGTGGTCACCAACAAACCCGGCCCGTTGGAGGGTGGAAAACACCTCTTCCTGTCGGGTGAGAAAGCCCTCGAAAAAATGAAGGTCGGCAAGGGTTTGAAGGTGAACCTTTTCGCGTCCGAGGAAACTTGGAAGGAGTTGGGCAACCCGGTCCAGATGGCGTGGGATTCAAAGGGCAGGCTCTGGGTGGCCGTCTGGCCAACCTACCCGCACTGGAAACCCAAGACCCCGATGAATGACAAGATCCTGATTCTGGAGGACACCAACCAGGACGGCAAAGCTGACAAGATGACCGTCTTTGCCGATGACCTCCATAACCCGACAGGATTCGACTTTTACGATGGCGGTGTCATTGTGGCACAGGCGCCGGACCTTGTGTTCCTGAAGGACACCGACGGCGACGGCAAGGCGGATGTCCGCAAAAGGATTTTGCACGGCCTGGATTCGGCGGACACCCATCACACCGCCAACAGTTTCGTGACTGATGCCGGTGGAGCCATTTATTTCCAGGAAGGCACTTTCCACCATACCCAGGTCGAATCGCCTTACGGTCCCGCGAGGCGATGCGCCAACGGGGGTGTGTTCCGGTACGAACCCCGCACCCAGAAGTTCGATGTCTACGTGACCTTCGGTTTCGCCAACCCCCACGGGCATGTTTTCGACCGATGGGGCCAGGACATTGTGGTGGACGGCACCGGTTCCAACCCGTACCAGGCATCGCTGTTCAGCAGTTATCTTCCCTACCCGCAGAAACACAATCGCCCCCCGCAGGTTTACCAGCAGCGGACTCGGCCCTGCCCGGGCATGGAATACCTCTCAAGCGACATGTTTCCCGCGGATTACCAGGGCAATCTGATCGTGGGCAATGTGATCGGATTCCAGGGATTGCTGCGCTACAAGATTTCCGACAAGGGTGCGGCCCTGTTTGGGGAGGAACTGGAGCCGATACTCTCGTCCACCGACCCGAATTTCAGGCCGTCCGACATCAAGATGGGCCCGGATGGAGCCATTTACTTCATCGATTGGCACAATCCCATCATCGGCCACATGCAGCATAATTTGCGGGATCCCAGCCGGGACACAGAGCACGGCCGCATTTACCGGGTCACCTATGAAGGAGCACCGGCCCAGAAATTTCCGAACCTGGCGGCTATGTCGGTTCGAGAATTGCTTGAGCAACTGAAAAGCGGTGTTGATCTGGTTCGCATGTCGGCGCGCAAGGAACTGGCCAGCCGACCCACCGGGGAGGTTGTTTCTGCGGCCGAGGCCTGGGCATCCGGGCTGATGGACTCTCATGACCTTCTTGAGGCCCTTTGGCTTTTCCAAAGCCATGACATGGTCAACGCCAAGTTGTTGAAACGTTTATTGGAATCGGAAAATCACAAGGCCCGCGCCGCGGCGGTTCGCGTTTTGGTCTCCTGGCGTGACCGGTTGGGTGATCCCTTGGACACCTTGCGCCGACTGGCCGCGGACCCGGAGCCCCGTGTTCGATTGGAGGCGGTGCGGGCGTCCAGTTTCCTTTCAGGCCCTGAGGCGATCGAGGTTCCCCTGATTGCCGCCGCCCAGGCGGCTGATCCGCTGGTGGATTTCATGCGCGCCGAGGTGCTGCGGGTGTTGGAGCCCGCTTACAAGGAAGCTTTGGCCTCCGGAAAGAAGGTGGAGTTCAAGACGGAGGCAGCCATCCGCTTCCAATTGAAAAACCTTCCCGCCTCACTTCTGCTTAAGGAGCCCCGCACTTCGGCGGTGCTGGAGGAAATTGTCCAGCGCTCCGGGATCGAGGATTCTGCCCGAGTAAAAGCCTTGGAGGAACTGGCCGCCGGCAAAAACCAAAGCCAGTCGGCAGTCCTGCTGGCATTGGTCTCCCGCCTTGCCGTGGCTTCGGAGGGGCAGGGGGGGGCGAACCTGGTGGACCTTGCCCGGTTCTTGCCGGGTCGTCCTGCCAGGGAGCTGGCGGCGGTTCGTCCGCAAATCGAGGAACTTGCGGACAAGGCGGCTTTGCCTGTTTTGCGCCAGATGGGTTGGTTGATGCTGTTGTCCTTGGATTCCGGGGTTGAATCCGCCTGGAATCGCGCAAAGTCGTCGGTGAAGGCCCAGCGCGATTTGGTGGCCGCCGTTTCATTGGTTCGGGCCGACGAGGTCCGCAAGGCGTTGTTTGATCGGATCGCCCCGTTGGCCCAAAAAGAGGTCGGCAACGGGAAGGATCAAGCTGCCCAGGGCCGATTTGTCCGGATCGAGTTGCCCGGAAGGCAACGCACGCTCACGCTGGCCGAAGTGGAAGTGATAAGCGATGGTTCGAACATCGCCCGCAAGGGTTCCGCTCGCCAAAGCAGCACTTCCAATAATGGTGGGGCTTCCCGTGCCATTGATGGCAACACCTCCGGCGCTTTCGGCGATGGTGGGCAAACCCACTCCCGTGAGGGCGAGGCGAATCCCTGGTGGGAAGTGGATTTGGGTGGTGAGTTCCCGGTGGAGGCCGTGGTGGTTTACAACCGGACTGAGGGCAACCTCGGATCCCGTTTGTCCAACCATTCCATCAAGGTTCTTGACGGCCGGCGCAATCTGATCTTTGAAAAGAAAGGTCTGCCCGCCCCCGAGTCGAAGGCCCGGGTGGAGGTGGCTGGAGAATCACCCGAGCGGATGCTGCGGAGGGAGGCCATGGCTGCCCTGACCACCGTTCCCGGTCGGGAGAAGGATGCCGCCGCCATTTTGACCAAGGTTGCGCTGGGGACCGATGAGCGTGTCGCGGCGGTGCGAGCGTTGCTTCGGCTGCCTCCTTCGGCCATGGATCGTGGATCCGCCGCCCGGTTGGTCTCCACGGCCCTTGATTCACTCCAGGCCATCCCTGAGAAGATGCGCACCGGTTCGCCAGCCATTGAGTACATCCAACTGGCTGATTCGCTGGCCGCGATCCTGCCGGCAAACGAGGGTGCCGCCACCCGCCGCAGGCTTGCTGATTTGGCGGTGCGGGTATTGCGCATTGGCACATTGCCCGAGCGGATGGCTTATGACCAGGAAACCCTGGTGGTGCAGGCGGGCAAACCGGTTGAATTCATCTTCGGCAATGACGACCTGATGCCCCACAACCTGGTCATCGTGAAACCCGGTTCGCTCGAGGAAGTTGGGATGGCCGCCGAGGCCTCGGCAACCATGGCCGATGCCTCAGTCCGGCAGTTTGTCCCGCGTTCGGACAAGGTGCTTTTGGCCAGCCGCCTCCTGCAAACCCGGGAGACCCAGCAACTGACCTTCACGCCCCCAACCGAGCCGGGAATCTATCCCTATGTCTGCACCTACCCGGGTCACTGGCGCCGGATGTATGGCGCTTTGGTGGTCGTGCCGGATCTTGGTGCCTGGCAGGCCGATCCTGATGGGTACCTGAGGAAAATCGCCCTTGCCGCTAAAGACCCCATGCTGGCCGACCGGCGTGAGCGCAGGGAGTGGAAATTCGAGGACTTGTCCCAGGCGGTGGGCATGCTCGAGCCCGGGCGTGATTTCGCCCGCGGCAAAAAGCTTTTCGAATCGGCCAGTTGCATCAGTTGCCACAAGATCGAGGACAAGGGCAACGCGTTCGGCCCCAAGCTGGCCGAACTCGATCCGAAGTGGACGCCCGCAGATGTCCTTAGGGAGATTCTCGAGCCTTCCCGGAAAATCGACACTAAATACCAGTCCGATGTGATCACCCTCGATTCCGGCAAGGTGGTGACGGGTTTGGCTGTTGCAGAGGACAAGGATTCCATCAGCCTGGTGGAAAATCCCCTGGCAAGTGTGTCGCCCACCGTGGTCAAAAAAGCGGCCATCGAGGGCCGCGAGAAATCCAAGGTTTCCCTCATGCCCAAGGGCCTGCTCGACAAGCTGACCAAGGACGAGATCCTCGACCTGTTGGCCTATGTGTATGCCAAGGGAGACCGGACGCACGGCCTGTTCAGCAAGGGTGGTCACGGCCATTGATCGTCCAGTAATCCATCGGACTGATTTTCCCGGGGAAAGAACCATGCGCCCACAGGTTCCTGTCTGGTTGGCTGGAATGGCCCTTTGTTTTTGTTTTTCCCCGCCCGCCTCCGCGGACCCCGGGGCGGGGAAGCCCGTCGATTACAAAAAGGAAATCGCGCCGATCCTCGCTTCAAGAGCAAGGCCCGAGGGGCGGCCTTCGGTTAC
>JAFMJU010000290.1 GCA_017853285.1 Gemmataceae bacterium | reverse complement strand
CGCAGATGAACAACACAGTCAACGGGCTTGGCACCTCGCTGAATGAGGCTTCCAGAAACCTCAACACCACAGCCAACAACCTCAACAACCAGACCAATTCCGCCATCGGGGGATTGAGCAACCAGTTGAATGGTGGCGCCAGTAACCTGAACAACGCCGTGAACGGGTTGAACAACTCGCTGAACACCGCGAGCAACAACCTCAACAACACCGTGAACGGCGCGCTGAACAACGCCAGCGGGGCGGTGTCGTCGTGGACGGAGCATCCCTATAAGGTGCAGGCCGGGGATTCGTGGGAAAAAATCAGCCAGGCCCAATACGGGACCACGCTGTACGCTTCCACCCTGAAAACCTTCAACCAGACCCATCCCCGCGGGGGCGAAACCCTGGCCAAGGACGGGTCTCCCGTGGCCGGCCAGGAAGTGTACCTGCTACCCTTGGATCAGGTTCGCAAACTTACCAGCACACCGCGCTGATTGCTTAGCGGACAGGCACTGGAAACCGGCGAGGATAGGGCACACCGTGCGGCTGGCGATGTTTCTTCCCCATCTGGGAGTATCCGGTGGCCTTGGGGTCCATTGCCGGGCGCTGCTGGAATCGCTGGCCACATGCGGCGCATCTGCGGGCCTGCATCTGGATGTGATTTGCCCATCCGACCCCAAGGCGCTTTTTCCCCTGGCCGGGCTGGATGACACCTGGCAACCGCTGGTGCGACGGGATGATTTGACCCTGCATCTGATTGACTGGCCGAAAGGCCTGTCACTTGCTGACGTGCTGGATCCGGCCTTGTTGGGCTTGGTCAGTTCCCTGAAGCCCGACTTGTTTTACGCCTCGTACTACACGGGGCTGGAATGCCCACCCTGCCCGCAGGCGATCACTTTCCATGACGCGGGGTTCCTGGAATTCCCCCAAGTGTTTGGGGAGACCGCGCGCAAACGGCGGGAAACCCTGGCGCGGATCGGTGGGGCGGTGGACAGGTTGCTGTGCGTGTCAAACGACGCACGGGACCGCATCTGCCGGCTGCTGCCTTTTCCCAAGGAACGCGCGGAGGTGGTGTGGCACGCGCTGTATGATCCGCCGTCCACACTGGAAAGCGCCCGCGATCTGTCCCAAATGAGCCAGCCCCTTTGGGCGGGCGGTGACCGCGTGACCGACTGGGGTGATTATGTGTTTCTGCCCGTGGGAGCCGCGACTGGCTTCAACCGGGTGCGGAAGAATGTGCCGCTGGGCGTTCGGGCTTTCCGGGGGGTGCAGCACCCCGCATTGAAGTTGGTGGTGGCCAGCACCGGAACCCTGAACGACCAGATGCTTGGCCAGTTGATTGACCCCGCGGAGCAAGCCAACGGCCGGTTTGAACGGGGTATCTGGGTATCGGGAGACGGCAAGGTGCTGATCTTGCCCAACCTGGACCGATTGCCCTTCCTGCGGGCCATGGCGCATGCCCGAGCCGTGCTGTACCCGACCCGCTACGAAGGTTTTGGGCTGCCAAGCATTGAAGCCATGGCTTTGGAAACACCGCTGGTAGCCGGGGACGCGACCAGTGTTCCCGAGGTGGTGGGGGATGCGGGCCTGCTGGTGCCACCTGAAGATGAGCCGGGTTTCACCGGGGCCATGCAGCGTGTGCTTGCAGACCAGGATTTGCGTGACACGCTGATTCAAAGGGGCAGGGAAAGGTTGAATCTTTTCAGGCCCGCGCGGATGGGCCAGCGGATGCTGGAGATCTTCCGGAGCATGGTGGCCTGAGTTTGCAACTATTGATCGCAGCCCTTGCAAGCAGGGTGGCTTTTCACGAACCGGCCTGAACTGACTGCCGTATACTTCCCGGGTGGATGAACCAGACACGGGAGGCGGGCGAATGGAACCCAATCCAACAGCGGCTCATGGACCGGTGGAAGCGGCTTTTGAGCGGGATTATCCGGCACCTGAATTCACGCCGAGCTGGAAGCGGCCGCAGATCAACCGGCTGATGGTCCAGGATTTTGTGGTGGCCGCCCATATGGACCTGGATCTGGTGCGCCACCTGCTGGGTCGTGAGCCCGGCCTGGTGAACGCGACCATGGACTGGGGCGGGGGTGACTGGGAAACAGGGCTTGGTGCCGCCTCGCACATGGGACGAGCCGACATCGCCGAATTCCTTATGAGCCAAGGTGCGCGACCAGACCTTTTCTGCGCGGCGATGCTGGGCAAGCTGGAGGTGGTGAAAGGTCTTCTGGAGCTGGAGCCCGGGCTGATTGACGCCAGGGGCCCGCACGGTTTCGGCCTGCATTTCCATGCCACGGTGGGAGGCCGCTTCGCCAAGCCGGTGCTGGATTACCTGCAATCGATCAAGGAGGTGGAGGTACGGGTGCCGCCCTTCATGGTGCGGAGGGGGTGAGGGACAAAGGGCTTAAACACTCCACATGTCTTGTTTTCATTTACTCCCCAGCCACCTACTCAGAAGATTTTCCGTGATCCGCTGCACTCGGGGGTCGGGGCCGTGGGGGCGGCCGTCGTGGACGAAGGGCAGTATGTGGCCGGGTGGGTTGCTGAGGCCCATAGCCCAGAAGATGGTGCTGGCGTTGAAGACGGTGTTGCCCTTGGGGCCTGGATAGATGGTGGCCTCGTAATGGGATGGCTGGTTGCCGCTGTTGATGGTGGCACCCTTGGCGAGGACCTCGAGACCGGGGATAGGTGCGGGATCGCCATGGAACTCCCAGCCGACGAGGCCGGGGACGGAATCACCCTTTTTCATGCCGGTACCCTCGAACAGCCAATGGCCCGGGTTGCAGCAGGTCCAGTCACCGGAACCGTTGAACGGGGAGACGGTCTGGGCGCCGATGAGGGTGGATTCGTTGGGGGCCTGGGCGGGCAGGTCTTCCATGTATTTCTCCTCACCGGGACGGATGCCGCCAAAACGGCCGAGGCGCTCGAGCTGGCGGGGCACCGCGTCGTCCACCAGGAAGCAGACACTGTTGCCGGAGAAAAAACCGAAATTCACGCCACGGCGCACCGCCTCCATGCAGGCATCGTATTGGCGGCGGGTCCAGTACTCATCGTGGCCCACTGACAGGAATCCCTTGGACCGGGCGATGAAATCGGCACCGCCTGCATGGACATCCTCGTTGGCGCAATAGGTGACATCGTATCCCTTGCCCTCCAGCCAGAATGCGAACGGGAATTCCCACAGCAGGAATTCGCCCGAGCCGATGGACAACGGATGATCCACCACTTGCGGGTACTTGGCGTAGGGACGGTTGAAGCTGACACGCACTCCGGAGACCAGGGGCTTTTTGGAGGGATGATCGTTTTCGTACAGCGAATCGGCCAGCGGCCATTTGTTGTAAGCCTGCCAGGTGTTGGTGCTGCACTGGAACAACAGGTCGCTTTTGCGATCTTCCACCACGATGAAAGTGACATAGCTTTGGAAGCGGTGGCGGTCGCAGTTGAGCTTGCCGAGGTAGACGCCACTGGGCCAATCGGCGGGGATCTCCCATTCGACGGATGGCTTCCAGCCACATTCGCGCAGGCGCTTGGGGCCCCGGTCCGGGGTGGGTTGGGTAGTGGTGGGGAAGGGGCCGAGTGTGGCCATATGACGGGCACCCTTGCCCTGGTAGTGGCCCATGCGGAAGATTTCGATCCGAGACTGGGCGGCAGGTTCGGTGCTGACATGGAAGGTGATTTTCTGCCCCGGGCGCACGCTGGCGCGTGAGCAGTAGCCCTCGATCAGGCGTGACCGGAAGCGTTCCTTGGCATCAAACTTCACATAGGTGAGTTGCCAATCGGTGGTGCCGGGCCTGGCATTTTCCCTGACCAAGGCATTGTCCGGTGCGGGAGTTTCTCCCCGTACGAGCGATCCGCCGGCGGCCAAGGCGGCGGGTGCCGACCACAAGGCGTTTCTCCTGTTGGGTTTAGCCATGGTCACGCTCCTGGAATCCCTGAGTCCGACAACTGGAAACAAATGCTATCTTGCGGGGGTTGGGGAGGATAGAATTTAATCCACTAGCCCGGTCACCCGCCTTTCGGGGTTCAACCCGGGTCCCGCCTGAATGTCTGTAGGGTTTCACTCATGCGATCGTTTGCCTTGCTGGCCCCGGCCTTGGTGGCATGCCTTACCGCACTGCCCGCTGCTGGTGCCGACCTGCAGTTCAACAAGGACATCCGCCCCATCCTCGCCGAGCATTGCCTGTCGTGCCATGGGCCGGGGAAGAAAAATGGCGGGCTGCGGCTGGACCAACCCGAGGCGGCCTACAAGGGCGGCAAGTCGGGCGAACCAGCGGTGGTGGCAGGGAAACCGGAAAAATCGCAACTGATCGAGCGATTGCACACGGATGTGGAAACCGAGCGGATGCCGCCGGCCTCCACCAAGAAGGTTCTGACGGACCGGGAAAAGAACCTGCTGAAACAATGGGTTCAGCAGGGTGGCAAATACGAGGGGCACTGGGCATTTGAACCGATCAAGGACCATGCGGCCCCCGTCGGGGACGGCAACTCGATCGATCGCTTCCTGCAAGCCCGCCTAGCCCAATCGGGCTTGAGCTTCCGGGGCGAAGCCACCAAAGAGACGCTGATTCGGCGCGTCGCTTTCGCGTTGACCGGCCTGCCACCCACAGTGGCCGAGGTGGACCAGTATTTGAACGACCAGTCGCCCGGCGCCTACGAGCGCATGGTGGAACGGTATTTCAACTCGCCCCGCCACGGAGAGGAAATGGCGCGGCACTGGCTGGACCTGGCACGCTATGCCGACACCCATGGACTGCACCTGGACAACGAGCGGCAGATGTGGGCCTACCGCGACTGGGTGGTGGCGGCCTTCAACCGTAATCTGCCCTTTGACCAGTTCACCACCCAGCAACTGGCCGGCGACCTGATGCCGAACGCGACGCTGGACCAAAAGATCGCCACCGGATTCCTGCGTTGCGGTCCCACCACCAGCGAGGGTGGGTCCATCGAGGCGGAGTGGATCTATCGCAACGCGGTGGAACGGACGAGCACGGTATTCACGGCGTTTTTGGGCCTGACGGGCGGTTGCGCCCAGTGCCACGACCACAAATTCGACCCCATCAGCGCCAAAGACTTCTATTCCGTGTACGCCTTTTTCCACTCGGCGGCCGACCCGGCGATGGATGGCAACGCGCTGTTGACCCAGCCCGTCGCCAAGCTGGAGACCGCGGACATCGTGAAAAAGAAACAGGACCTGGACTCCGCGGTTTCCAAGGCGGAAGCGAACCTGGCAGCGTTGGCAACCGCCGAGAAATACAGCGACCCGGCGACCCGCAAGGATCGTCCGGTGCCGGTGGTGAAGGAGGATCTGTGGTTTGACGATGCGTTCCCCCAAGGGGCGAAGGTGAGCGCAAGCCCGGGCCACCCGACCAAGATCATCGAAAGCGCCCAGGGG
>JAFMJU010000289.1 GCA_017853285.1 Gemmataceae bacterium | reverse complement strand
TTTTGGCCGGTGGCCGCAAGGCAAAGGGAGCATCCGGACCGCTTTTCCGGGGCCCGGAGACAGCCTGATTTGCCTAACCGGCATAGGGGTGACCCAAGGGAGGCGCCCCGCCTTTTGTTTTTTCGGACCGAAAGGGGGCCCGGCAGCAGTCTGAGGCAGTGGGATCGGGGTATAACCAAGGCAATCTTCGGAGGGATTCGCATGCGTTTGGGAAGCCTTGGTTTGGTGGCGGTGCTGGGGATTTGCGCCGGCGTGCGGGGGGATGCCCTGGACCGGATGACCGCCGAGAAGTTGGCGGCGGTGCGAGCCAGCGTGGCGGAGTGGGCCAAGCAGCGGCAGGAGGTGGCCCGGCCCGGACCCTGGAAGGAATACCGCGCCAACCTGCATGTGCACTCGGCGTTCTCGCACGACAGCCGGGGGAAGATCGACGACATCGTTGCCTCGGCCAAGAAGGCGGGCACGCAGGTGCTGATGTTCACGGAGCACCCGGCGGCGCACTATGACTTTGTCAAGGACGGGCACCAGGGGATGCGGGATGGTGTGTTGATGGTGCCCGGGGCGGAGGAAGCGGGGCTTTTGGCGTATCCGTTGAAACCGGTGCCCAAGGCGAGCGGAACGCTGGAGATGGCCAGCCTGGTGAAGCGGACGGGTGGCCTGAATTTTTTGGCGCACCTGGAAGAGCGGATGGAGGTGGAGAGCCCGGATTTGACGGGGGTGGAGATCTACAACATCCACGCGCTGTTCAAGGAGCAGAAGCGGCTGGTCTCGTCGATGAAGAACCCGATCTGGCTGGCGAATGCGGCCAAGATGATCAACCAGTATCCGCAGGAGGCCTATTCAACGCTGCATGATTATCCCGCCAATTACCTGAAGCGTTTTGACGAGCTGTGCCAGAAACGGCCGCACACGGGCGTGTCGGCGAATGACGCGCACCAGAACATCGGGCTGGTTTTGCGGTTGGGGGAAAAAGGCAAGGTGGTGGTGGAGGACGCGCTGGGGGAAAAATTGCTGGAGATCGACCGGCTGGTGGCCGGAGCGGTGGCGAAGATTCCGGCGGACGCGAAGCCGGGGGATGTGGTGCTGAAGCTGCAACTGGACCGGTATGAGAACGCGTTGCGTCACGCGGCGACGCATCTCCTGTTGCGAGAGCAGACCCGCGAGCAGGTGTGGGACGCGCTGGAGAATGGCCGGGCGTTTGTGGGTTTTGACTGGATGGCCGATTCCACCGGATTCCAGTTGGCAGCCTTTGCCTGTTACCAGCGCCATGAGCTAGGGGCGAAAATACCATTTGAAAGCGGGCTAAAACTGGTAGGCCAAGCCCCGTTGCCCGGTGACTGGAAAGTGATCCGCAACGGGAAAGTGGTGAAAGAGGCAGCGGGGCGCGGGCTGGAGATGGAATTGAGGGAGCCGGGGGTGTACCGCGCGGAGGTGTGGCTGGATATTGCCGGGGAAAAGCGGGTGTGGATTTTGTCGAACCCGATCTATGTGCGCTGAGGATTCCATGCGAGTGTTGCTTTGGATGGTGGTGTGTGGGTGCCTGCTGGGTGCTGACGCGCCGGAAGGGTTGAAGCCGGGGATGCCAGCGGCGGAGGTGAAAAAGGCGCAGCAGGCATGGGCGCGCCATCTGGGCCAACCCGCCAACAAGCGGGTGCAGGTGTTGCACGGGGTGGAGCTGGAACTGAGCCTGGTTCCCCCCGGGGAAATGGTGATGGGCAGCCCCGAGGCGGAAAACAAGGACAACGGTGCGGAGTTGCCCCACGAGGTGGCGCTGACCAAGCCCTGGTATGCCGGTGTGCACGAGGTGACGCAGGCGCAGTGGGAGGCGGTGATGGGGGGCAATCCATCGCGCTTCAAAAAAGAGGGGGCGGAGAAAGCGGCTTTCCCGGTGGAGAATGTGTCGCACAACGATTGCCAACGGTTTGTGGAAAAGCTGCGGGCTCTGACTGGATTGCCTTTTCGGCTGCCCAAGGAAGCTGAGTGGGAATATGCCACACGGGCAGGCACCAATACCCCCTTTTGGTGGGGGGAGAGCCTGAACGGCAAGGAGGCCAACTGCAACGGTGGCAAACCGTTTGGCACGATGGAGCCGGGCCCGGCTTTGGGCAAGCCATGCCGGGTTCGGTCGTATGCGGCCAACCCGTTGGGTCTGCATGACACGGCGGGGAATGTGTTCGAGTGGTGTGCTGACTGGTATGGCAAATACGACCCGGCGCAGGGGAGTGACCCCCAGGGGCCGCAGAGCGGGAAATACCGGGTGGTGCGCGGTGGTTCGTGGGGCAGCCCGGCGAACCTGTGCCGGTCTGGCCGGCGGGTGTTCAATGACCCGGCCAGCCCGGGGAGCAGCATCGGCATCGGGCTGCGGGTGGTGCTCGATGTGCCAGACAAAGCCTCGAAGGTTGGGGCTGTGGATGTGAGCCGGTTGTTGGTGCTGGGGAACAGCGTGGCTCAGCACGGGCCCCTGAAGAGCGTGAGCTGGGAGCATAACTGGGGCATGGCCGCGAGTGCCGCGGACAAGGATTTCGCGCATCTGCTGCGGGGGCATCTGGCCCGGGCATCTGGCGGGGCGGTGGAACTGCGGGTGAAAAACATCGCGGGGTTTGAACGGAACCTGATGGCATATGACCTGGCGGCGGAATTGAGGGAGGAACTGGCGTATGGGCCGACGGTGATCGTGGTGGCGATTGGCCGGAATGCCAAGGAGCCAGGCACACCCGAGGAGAAGGCCAACTACCGAGCCGCCTTCCTTCACCTGTTGAAGACGCTGCGGGAAAAAAGCCAGGCGCGGGTGGTGGTGCGGAGCGAGTTCTGGGCGGAAGCGGCCAAGGAGGCCGAGGTGCGGCAGGCTTGCGAGGCTGCCGGGGTGCTGTATGTGGACATCGGCGGGCCGGCAGGGGATGCGGCCAACCTGGGCAGTGCCGAGCGGCAGTATGAGCATGCGGGCGTGGGCGGGCATCCGGGGGACAAGGGGATGCAGGTGATCGCGGACCGTTTGTGGGAGGGGATGCGGAAGGGTTGGGTGGGCAAGAAGCCATAGGGTTTTGGAACGGTCAGTTGAGTTCTTCCACTGTTTTGACTTTTTCACGAACCAGGGCCAGGAATCGGGAATATTCTTCAGGCGATTCGAAAGCGGAAGCGGGGTTCCAATAGGAATCGGACGGACTTATGAAGAGACCAGTGCCCAAGGGTGCTATTTTTGCACGGATAATTCCGGACCAAGGGGTTTCCACGGTTCGAATGTTTGTCTTGATGACATATTTTTCGGGAAATATTTCCAGATGATGCACGAAGTCAAAACCTTGCTTTTTAAGCCTTTTGAACCATCCCTTGGCGGCCAGGTAAAGAAGCAAATTGAGCAACTGTCTTCGAAATAATATTCCGCCAAACCCCAACAGGCTCACATAGTCGAAAATGCCAGTAGATTGAAACTCAGTCGTGATGCGCCAGATTATGCCAGCAAACATCAACAAGAAAACGGTATTGCAGGCCCAGGTTTTGAAAGGGCTGAGAATCGGTGGATTCAATTGGCGATAAGACTCCATGTAAGTCTGGGCGCTTGCCGTGTAGATGGCGACGATCGGTTTTTCTTCCGGTAGAGTTGCCGTACCAACGGTTACTTCCATTTTTGTGGGCTTCCTCAAATCGATTCCGGGATCACGAAGGCGCCGCGGCCTTTGCGGCCGAGGAGGGCGTTGGCTTCGGGATCGGTGGGGATGGATTCGGTGGCGGGGTCGAATTTCAGGGGGCGGCCGAGGCGGCTGGAGAGGTTGCCGAGGTGGGCCAGCGTGGTGCTGCGGTGGCCCTCGAGGATGTCGCAAGTGGCTTTGGCTTTGCCCTGGCAGGCGGCCAGGAAGTTCTCGAGGTGGGGCATTTCGCTGAAGGAGGCTTTTTTCTCAAAGGCCAGTTTGTTGCCACGCTCGATCACACGCCAGCCGCCGCGGCCGAGGACGAGGTAGGCCTCGGTGCCGTAGAAGACGACGCCGTTCTCGTAGCCTTCCATGTGGTAGGGCGTCCAGAGGCGTTGGTCGAAATGCAGGACCTTGGGTGAACCGGGGAAGGTGAAGACGACGGACTGGGTGTCGGGCGTTTCCTGGGTGTCGCCCTGGAAGAAGAGCTTGGTGCCGAAGCCGTGGACGCTGTCGGGTGTCTCGACGCCAAGGCCCCAGCGGGCGATGTCGAGATCGTGCACGCCATCGTTGCCCATGTCGCCGGTGCCGTAGTCCCAGTACCACCGCCAACCGTAGCTGTATCGGTTGGAATTGAAGGGCCGTTCGGGTGCGGGGCCTTGCCAGATGTCCCAGTTTAGCGTGCCTGGTGCGGAGCTATCTGGTACGGCGGGGACGCGGCGACGGAGTTGGCTGTTGAAGGCGCGGGCCATGTGGACGGCGCCGAGCTTGCCGGATTGCACATAGCGGATGGCCTCGATCATGTGGGGCGAGCTGCGGCTCTGCGTGCCGACCTGGACGACCCGGTTGTGTTTGCGGGCGGCCTGCACCATGCGACGGCCCTCGGTGATGTTGTGCGAGCAGGGTTTTTCGACATAGACATGCTTGCCGGCCTGGCAGCCCCAGATGGAGGCCAAGGCGTGCCAGTGGTCGGGCGTGGCGACAGCGATGGCATCGATCGATTTATTTTCGAGCAGCTTGCGGATGTCTTGCACACATTCTGGCGTGACCCCGCCCTGCAGGTCGGCCACCTGTTTGGACTGGGCAGGGAAGTACTCGGTGTTCACATCGCAGAGGTGGGTGACTTGGCTGTTGGGAAGTTTGGCAAAGCCGGAAAGCAGCGCCTTGCCGCGGCCCCGGATGCCGACCACGGCGATATGGAGGCGATCGGACGGGGCGGCCTTGGCTGCCGGTTTGATCCAAGGGGCCACGGTGGCCATGGTGGCCAACTGGGCAGTCCACCGGGCGGCTTGGCGACGGGTGATGGTCATGCTTGCACCGTTTTGGGAAAGGTTTGCAATTTGGATCGAGTGTACGGCTGGGCCTGGGTAATTGCCAGAAGGCAGGTTGGTTTTTCTGGAGGGGTTTGGGGGTGCCGCAGTCGTTGGGCAAATGAATGGGAGGGCGATTGGAAATGGGTATGGGGTTCTGAACCCAGGGTGGCGGCTCGTTGAGCTCGCCTTACCCTGGGCTAAGGTCTACAACCCCTACAGGGTTGAATTTGTGCCCACCCCGACCCCTCCCGCGACGGGAGGGGGCACGGCATTTTTTGATTGGGGGATCCCCTGGTGGATCCGTGCCGCGATGGGCCGGGGCGCGCGGCCGGGGCATCGCGATCCGATGTGACACAGAGCTGACCAGGGGTTGGCCGGGTTTATCACCTCGGCCGGAAAACCGCTTTTTGGGCGGTGCGCCACCTGAGAGCCAGAAACGCATCCTTGGATGGGTCGCCGGAAA
>JAFMJU010000288.1 GCA_017853285.1 Gemmataceae bacterium | reverse complement strand
ACCGGGGCCGCCCTCCAGCGCCATGGAATCCGCCCCGATTGCTGGAACCCGGGCGGCAACGCCGAGAGCCTGGCGGCCGAACTGAAGGGCCGCGCGGCGGGCCAAACCGTGCTGCTGGTGGGTGCCGACCGCGGGCGGGATGTGCTGGCCAAAACCCTGGGCCCGGTCTGCGACGTTTGCGAGTGGGTGGCCTACCGCCAGGAAGACCGCAAAAAACTCCACCCCGCCGAGGCGGACTGGCTGGCCCAGGCCCCGCTGGACGCGGTGGTGCTGACCAGCGGCAACATCGCCCGGGCGCTGGCCCGGTTGCTGGGGGAGGATCAGTTGGAGGCGATCCGCTCGGGCAAGACCCAGGTCTTCAGCCTCAGCCCGGTCACCAGCGCGGTGGTGCGCGAACTGGGCTGGCCGGTCGCCGGCGAAGCCGCCGAGCCATCCATGCGGGCGCTGGTTCAGGTGATGCTGGATGTTTGGAAGCGTTGAGGATTGCCGGCTTTCAAAAACCGGAAAGCGGCTGAAAAGTCAGTTCAAATCGCGGAAGGCGTCGATCGCCAGATAGAGCACCAGGCCGGCGGCCAGCAGGCCGAGGATATCCACCAGGAAGCTCACGCCCCCGAACGGCATCCCCAGGGCCATGTCCAGAAGGAACAGCAGGGCCAGCAGCCCGGCCACTCCCATGGATCCCAGGCAAAACCATTTTTCCATGGAAGATAGCCCCGGGTCACCCAAAACCCACCGAAGCCGGGAAACCGAAACACCCGGTGGGGCAAACAATTACGCAACAAGTCTGCCCTATTCCACCATGCTAGAAAAATCCCAGCAAGCGGGCAGGGGGCTGTCTGGTGTCTGGAATCGGTTTTTTTGGGTGGATTCACCGGCCAAACCGGCAGAACCGACGGTTTATTGGCCGTGGAAGCGGGGTAGGTGGGCAGTTCAAGCGGGCGGCAAAAGAAATGCGGGCGCGGGGGTGATGCCCGCGCCCGCCATGGGATCAGGCGGACGCCGCGCCGGGATGTGCGTCCGGATCCCACGCCCTTTGGCGCCCCTTCGGGCGCCATGTGGCTCACCAACCCGAGGGCAAATCCGCCTGGGGATGCCCCTCGGACCCGTGCATGAAGCTCGATTCACACAGCGACACGGGCAGACCGCACTCGGTGCAGCGGATCGCCCCCTGCTCCAGCAGGGTGGAGTGGATCATGTCCTCGAAAGTGGCCCCGTCCTCGAGGAAAAACCAGTGGCCGCAGGGGCTGGCCATCGCCTCCTGGATCACCGGGGCGGGGGTCTCGGGGGAAGCCTGGAAGCGGTCGCCGCATTGATCGCAGCAGAGTTCGAGAGCCATGGCGGAGCTCCTCTTGACGGGATGTCGAAAGATGTGCGACAGCAACCACGGCAAAGGCCGTACCAGCCGATGCCAAAATGGCCCAGAATTGGAATTTTGTTTGTAAGTTGTTTGGTGGTTGTGGTTTAGGTTTTCGGATTTAGGGGTATCGAGGCAGGGGCCCGGATCAGACTTCCGCGGCGGATGGCTGTAGGTGGCCTGGGCGGGAGTTTTTTACACGGTCCGGGGGTCTCCCGGGCGGTGCACCTGTGTAATTTTTGCAATTTTTACACAAGCCTGGCCCTGCGGGGGGCCCGGCGCGACCCGTTGCAGGGTTGGGTTGTGGCCCGATCAGCCGGAATGCTAAAACCTAGCGCCCGCAAGCCGGGACCAGCCAGGGAAGGCATCCGGAAAGAGAATTCATGCGCAACTTTATCAGGGCCCTTCGCCACACATGGCCATATCGGGGCCGGTTCATCCTGTCGTTGGCTTGCGCGGTTCTGGCGGCCATGCTGTGGGGGCTCAACTTCACCAGCATTTACCCCATTTTGAAAATTTTGGGCAATGACCAGACCCTGGTGCAGGACATCGATGCCCGCATCGCCTCCAACCAGAAGGAAATCGAGACCACCGAGGCGGAACTGCGCCGCTTCGAGGTGAAGGCGCAAGAACTGGTGGGGGTGCCCTCCGACCCGGAGGTGGAGCACCGCCTGCGCGACCTGACCCGCGACCAGGTGAAGCGCGAGGCAAAAATTGAAACCCTCCGCCGGTCGATCTATCGCTGGCGGCTGGCGCGCAAGTTCGCCGTGGATTGGCTGCCCGAAGACTCGTTCAAGGTTTTGGCGGTGCTTCTGGCCGCCGTGCTGATCGCCACCATCATCAAGTGCGTCTTCGAGTTCCTGCAGGACTGGCTGGTGGGCAGCATCGTGGGCCGCAGCCTGTACGACCTGCGGAACCGTTTCTACCAGCAGGTGCTGCGCCAGGATGTGAACCAGTTCAACGAGCGCGGCACCGCCGACCTGATGTCGCGGTTCACCAGCGACATGGAGGCCCTCGGCACCGGCACCAAGACCTTGATGGGCAAGGTGGTGGCCGAACCCCTGCGCGTGGTGGCGTGCGTGGTGCTGGCCGGCATGATCAGCTGGCGGCTGACGCTGCTGTTCCTGGTGATGGTGCCCATCGCCGGGTTCTTGCTGGGCAAGATCGGCCGCACCATGAAGCAGGCGACCAGGCGGTTGCTGGAGCGGGTGTCCACCATCTTCAAGATTTTGCAGGAATCGTTCGCGGGCATCCGCGTGGTGAAGATCTACACCATGGAGCCCTACGAGCGCCGCCGCTTCCGCCAGGCCACGCGCGACTACTACAAGCGCGCGATGAAGGTGGTGAAGATCGACGCGTTCGCCGGCCCGACCATCGAGGTGCTGGGCATCGCCGCCGTGGCCGCCGCGCTGCTGGTGGGTTCGTACCTGGTGCTGCGCAAGGAGACCTCCATCGCGGGTCTCAAATTCACCGAGGTGCCGCTGGAGACCGAGGAGCTGCTGCAGCTCTATGTCTTCCTGGTGGCCATCGCCGACCCGGTGCGCAAGCTGTCGAGCGTGTTCACCAAGATCCAGGCGGGCGAGGCCGCCGCCGACCGCATCTTCCAGTGCCTCGACCGCGAGCCCCGCATCCAGACCAACCCCGAGGGGCCCCGCGTGGAGCGCGATTCCAGCGGGACCCTGCGGCTGGTGCCCCAGGTGCCCCTGCCGGGCCCCGGCCGGGAGCACCCATTCCTCGAATTCCGCGATGTCTGCTTCTCCTACGACCCGGGCAGGCCCATCCTCAGCCACATCTCGCTCGAGGTGCGGCGGGGCGAGGTGATGGCGCTGGTGGGTGGCAACGGGTGCGGCAAGTCCACCCTGCTGTCGCTTCTACCCCGCTTCCAGGACCCCGACCACGGCAGCATCCTGTTCGAGGGGGCCGACCTCCGGGGCGTGAACCTGCGCTCCTTCCGCAGGCAAGTGGGCATGGTCACCCAGGAGACCGTGCTGTTTGACGACACCATCTTCAACAACATCGCCTACGGCCACCGCAACGCCTCGCCCGAGATGGTGGAGGCGGCGGCCAAGAAGGCCTTCGCGCATTCGTTCATCATGTCGCTGCCCCAGGGGTACCAGACCCCGGTGGGCGAGTGCGGCGGCAAGCTTTCCGGCGGCCAGAAGCAGCGCATCTGCCTGGCGCGCGCCATCCTGCGCGACCCGGCGATCATGCTGCTGGACGAGTTCACCAGCCAGACCGACGCCGAGAGCGAGGCGCTGATCCACGAGGCCCTCCGCGAATTCCTGCCCGGGCGCACCGTGCTGGTGATCACCCACCGCTTGCAGACCCTGGAAATCGCCGACCGGATCCTGGTGCTCGATCAGGGCAAGGTGGTGGCGCTGGGCAGCCATGCGGAACTGATGCAGACCAATCCCTTCTACCAGCGTTTCCACCAGCACGGCGGCGGGTTGCGCCACGCCGCCTGACCGCCCGGAACCGGACATGGATTTTCGGGCCTCCAGGTTGTGGCTGATTGCGGCGTGCGTGCCGGTCCTAAGCGTTTTCCTTCTGTTTTTCCGCCTGGGTGATCGGGACCTGGACGGCAGCCACGAGGCGCGCGCCGCCTTGAACGCGCGCTGGTATCTGGCCCATCCCGGCCCCGGCCCATCGTTTCTGCCAGATGGCACGCTGGAGGCGCAAAAACCCCCGGCCTACTACTGGGCCGTAGCCGCCCTCACCCGACTGGCTGGCGCCGATGCCCCCGATGGTTGGACCACGCGCCTGCCGGCGGCCTTGTCTGGTTTGGCGGTGGTGCTGGCCCTGGGCCTGCTGGTGGGCTGGCGCGGTGGAACCGCGCAGGGCTGTCTGGCTGCCTGGCTGCTTCTCGGCATGGCGGCCTTTGTCTGGTTGTCGCGCACAGCCCGCACCGATGCGCCCCTGGGCGCTGCCATCGCCCTGGGGTTGCTGGCGCTGGAAGCGGGGCGGGGAACCCGGGCCTGGGTGCATGGGGTCTGGTTGCTGCTGGCCTCAATTTGCTTTGCAGCCGGTTGGTTGATCAAGGGGCCGATGGCGGTGGTTTTGCCCGCCGCGGTGCTCCTGTGCCGTGTGGCCATGGAGCCTAAAATCTATGAGGTGTGGCGCTGGGCTTTCGGGGGCGGTTGCGCCCTGTTGGTGGGCAGCCTGTTGGCCCTGCCATGGTTTTGGCATGCAGACCAGGTATCGATGGGGCAATTCAGCACCGAGTTTTTCGGGCTGCACCATGTGGGCCGCGGGTTGGGTGGCACCCGCCTGCGGGAACATCCATTCTGGTTCTACCTGGCCCAGTTTCCGATCAGCACCCTGCCGGCTAGCCTGCTGATTCCGGTGGGGCTGGCTTGGTGCGTTCGGTCCCAGGCGGAGCACCCCCGGGGAGACCGTTGGTTGATCCGCCTTGGTGCGGCTTGGGTCTTGGGTGGTTTGGTGCTGTTGAGCCTGGCCCGGTTCAAGCGGGCCGATTACCTGGCGCCCTTGTTTCCCGGCCTTGCCTTGTGGCTGTCGGCCATGCTGTGGCCTTGGTGCCAATCGCTGGAGTCCGGGCTGCCCCGCTGGAAACCCATGGGCCGGTTCGCCCTGGCGTGCGCCTTGGTGGTGTGGTGCGTCGGTTGGGGCTGGTGGGTTTCCATCCCCAATCAGGTGGCTTTGGCGGACCGGCAGGAACTGGCGGCGTCTATCGGGCAAACGCGTGGGGCAGGGGAGCATTTGGTATTCTTTCAGGTGGAAGACCACCTGCTGGCTCACCACCTGGGGTCTGATTTCGAGACCCTGGTGACATGGCCACCCCTTCGGGAAGCAGCCATGCAATCGGGAGGTGTTCTGGTGGTCACGGAGCCGCAGCGGCTGGCCGAGGGATGGTTTGTGGATCCGTCCATGCGGGTCGAACGCCTGGCGATGTCCGCAATGGTGAAGCCGGGGCCGGGAACCGAAAAACCCCTGGTGTGTGTGCGGTTGCAGGCCCGAGCGGGCAATAGTAAAGCCGAGGACCGAGCGGATGCCGCACTACCATCCTCCCCGATCATTGAAAGAGCAGCCCTTCTCGTTGGTGG
>JAFMJU010000287.1 GCA_017853285.1 Gemmataceae bacterium | reverse complement strand
GGGTCAGCCGGTGTTTTTGAGGCCGGAGGCGATGCCGTTGATGCTTTCGAGGACGGCGTCGAGGAGGCCGGACTGGTCGGTGGTTTCTGAGCGGATGCGGCGGAGCAGGACCAGTTGGATGAGGCTGAGGGGATCGACATACGGGTTGCGGCGGCCTATCGAGCCCTGGAGGATGGGCATTTTTTCGAGCAGGGCCGACTGGCCGGTGATGGCGCAGATGCCCTCCACCGCGCGGCGGTACTCGGACTCGATGGCGCCGAAGACGCGGCTGGAGAGATCGGCATTGGTGACCAGGTCGGCGTAGAGGCGGGCGATGTTCATGTCGGCCTTGGCCAGGATCATCTGCGCGTTGTCGATGAGGGCGTGGAAAAAGGGCCAGGCGGAATACATCCGTTTCAGGGTTTCGAGATGGGCGGGATCGGTGCTGATGGCCGCCGACAGGGCGGTGCCCAGACCGTACCAACCGGGGAGCGTGTGGCGGGACTGCATCCAGGAAAAGACCCAGGGGATGGCGCGGAGCTGCTCGATGGAGGTGGTGGCGCCCCGCTTGGCGGGGCGGGACCCTAGCCGAAGTTGGGAGATCTCGCTGATAGGTGTTGCCTGGGTGAAGTACTCGAGGAAATCCGGATCTTTATAGACCAGGCCCCGGTAGGCATCTCGGGCGATGGCGGAGAGGCGGTCCATCAACTGCTCCCAGGCGGGCTCGACCTTGCCGTGGTCGATGCCGAGGCTGGCGCGCAGGACCGCGTTCATCACCTGGTCGAGGTGGCGCTTGGCGATGGCCTTGTGGCCGTAGCGATCGGCGATGACCTCGCCCTGCTCGGTGATGCGGAGGGAACCGTTCACAGCGCCGGGGGGCTGGGCCAGGATGGCGTGGTTGGACGGGCCGCCACCACGGCCGACAGCACCACCTCGGCCGTGGAAAATACGAACGGAAATGCTGTTCTCGCGGGCGAAGGCGGCGAGATCGCGTTGGATTTCGTGCAGGGCCCAGGCGGACTGGACGAAGCCGCTCTCCTTGTTGCTGTCGGAATAGCCGATCATCACCTCCTGCAGATCGCCCCGCAGGACGAGGTGCTCACGCCAGGAAGGGATCTCCATCAGGCGCTGGAGGATCTCGCGGCCCTGGTTGAGCGCCTCGAGGGTTTCAAAGAGCGGGATGATGTTGACGCGACTGACGCCATCGGCCGGGCGGAAGAGGCGGGCCTCGCGCGCCAGCAGCAGCACCTCGAGCAGGTGGGCGGCATCGCCGGTGCCACTGATGATGTAGTTCTCGATGGCCTCGGGGCATTGGTGCTCGAGGATGGCGCTGGCGGCGCGGAAGGTCTCGATGGTCTCGCGGGTTGTCGGGGTGTAATCGAGGTGAGCGGGGATGACCGGGCGGCGCATCGTGAGCAGGTCGGCCAGCAGGGCCAGTTTTTCCTCGGGCCCCAAGGCCTGGTAATCGGGCTCGATGCCGGCCTGAGCGAGCACCTCGGCGATGGCGGCACGGTGGCGGTCGGCATGCTGGCGGATATCGAGCGTGAGCAGATGGAGTCCGAAAACATCGACCTTGCGGAGGAAGGCGTCGAGCATGCTGGATGCCGCTTCGGCCTGATTGGCGACCAGCAGGGCCCGGAGGGAGAGCAGGTCTTCACGCAATTGGAACGGTTTGGAATAGACCAGGGGTGGCGCCTGGGTGGCGGAGTCGGTCCAGGCGGGGACGAGGGAGCGGAGGCGCTCGATGGTGAGGCCGAGCCGACGAGCGATATGCCGGCACTTTTGGCGCAGAGGTTCGCGGGCGATGCGGTCAGCGGGGAGGCCGAGGGCCTGGGCCTCGGCAGCCAGATCCTGGAGGAAAGCCGGGGGCAGGTTGAGCCGTTTGGCGGAATGGCTGAGATGCCTGCCAAGGTTGTGGGCCTGGGTGAGGTAGTGCCTGAGGACTGTGGCCTGGTGGAGGGCTACTGTTTCGATGGTGACGCGGGCGGTGACCTCGGGGTGGCCATCGCGATCGCCGCCGATCCAGGAGCCAAAGCGGAGGATGGGGGGCAAACGCCACTCTTGCCCGGGGTAAATCTCCCGGAGGCTGGAGGCGAGCAGGCTGTAGAGATCGGGCACCACCTCGAACAGGCTGCCCTCGACCACCTCGAGTCCCTGGCGGACCTCGTCGATCACCTTGGGGCGCTGGGAGCGGACCGATTCGGTGAGCCAGAGGATCTCGATGTGCTGGCGGATGGAATCGCGGGAGGCCTGAGCCTCTTCGGGCAGTAGCTCGAGGTAATCGAGGCGGTCGATCTCTGTGGAGATGGCGGCCAGTTTCTCGAGGATGGTGAGGCGGCGGGCCTCGCTGGGGTGGGCCGTGAAGACCGGCTGGATGTGCAGATTGTCGAGCAGCTTGCGGAGGTCGCCAGCCGGGAAGCCACGATCCTTCAACTGGCGGATGGCCTCGCTGACGGATTCGGCCATGGGCTTGGGATGCTGGGACCGGATGCGCTTGCGGATGGCGTGTATGCGGGCGTGCTGCTCGGCCAGGTTGTTCAGATCGAAATAGATGGTGAAGGCGCGGATGAGCTCGCGCAGCGAGGCGACATCGAGCGAATCGAGGAGTTCGCGCAGAAAGCGGGCATCTTCCGGGGCGCCACGGGCACGCAGGGCGATGGAGGCCTCGCGGACACGGTCGAACCGGGCGAGAACCTCCGGGCCGGCGAGGCGCTCGATGGTTTGCCGGAGAAGGTCCTCCAGCATGCGGATGACCTGGTCTTGCCGCTCGAGGGCCTCCCGGGTGGCAATGGAAGTGGATGAGCTCATGACTGATGTATTTCCCCCCGGAACCACCACGGGCACCGATACACGGCTTCAAAACCCGGTAGGGGGAGGGCCAACCGGGAGATTTTGTCGAACCGCCAATACCCATGATAACAGGCGCTGGTTTGGCCGGACCTGACAAGCCTGCAAGCAACGGAGGGGCTGGAACACCAGTTCCAGCCCCTCCGTTGGATGTATTGGCCCTGAAAAGGATCAGCTCACCTTGCGCAGCTTGCTGACGCGACCGGTGGCGACCCATTCGGCGACCAGGATGTTGCCATCGGCATCGAAGCAGGCGTCGTGCGGGTGGACGAACTTGCCGTTCTGCCACTTCTTCGCGTCGCCGCGGATGGCGCCGCCATCCTTGCCGGTGACGCGGGCGACATCGTCGCCCAGGCGGGCGATGACCTTGTCATCCTTGTCGAGCAGGCTGACGCGGGCGTGGA
Organism: Gemmataceae bacterium; assembly: GCA_017853285.1. Lineage (GTDB taxonomy): Bacteria > Planctomycetota > Planctomycetia > Gemmatales > Gemmataceae > UBA6894. Next base: position 2,196 of record JAFMJU010000287.1, on the reverse strand, counting down.
GTTCGGGGATGACGAGGAGGCCCTTGTGGATCTCGGCGTTGGCGGGGAGACCGAAGCCGGTGATGGTCTTCTGGTACTTGCCGTTGATATCGAAGAACTGCAAGGTGTTGTGGGCGCGGTCGCAGACGACGATGCGGGGTTCGGCCCCGCGGGTATCGACCCAGAGACCGTGGGGGGTGTTGAACTTGCCCTCGCCCTTGCCGGCGCCGCCGAAGTGGGACTTCCAGTTGCCGTCCTTGTCGTAGCGGTGGACGACGAAGCCGCCGTAACCATCGACCAGGAGGAAATCAGTGCCACCGGGGACCCATGCGAAGTTGGTGGGCATGAAGCGGTTCTGGCCCCAAGCACCGGTGGGGTTGGTGTCCTCACCCGCGGCGTAGACCTTGGAATCCATGGGGGCGTATTTCTGCCAGACGGTTTCGCCGGTGAGGCTCATCTTGGCGAAGGTCTTCAGGTGCTGGTAGGCGCAGACATAGAGGAACTCGTCGTTGCCTTCCTTGCGGATCTCGATGCCGTGGCCGCCGCCCTGGAACTGCTTGCCGAAGCTGCGGATGTATTTGCCCGTGGGATCGAACACGAAGATGGAGGGGTGATCCTTCAGCTCCCTGCGGCCCTCGTGGATGACATAGACATTGCCCTGGGAATCGACCGCCACATTGTGCGTGGTCTGCCAGGTGAACTGGCTGGGCAACTTGGCCCAGTCGTGGATGACCTCGTAGCGGTGCTCGCCCTCGCCCGTGACGAGGGGCTTGTTGTCGGCCTTGTCCTCGGTGCCGAGCAGGATGGGGCCGGAAGCGGCCACGGCGGTGAGGGCGGAAGTATTCTTCAAAAAGCGACGGCGATTCATGAAACGACTCCGGGAGAGTTTGAAAACAGAGGAAACAAAAAACTGGAATCAGAGGCCCTGGACTTCCCAGCCCTTGCGGTAGGTGCGGCGGACGAAGGCGTTGGCCTCGGGGACATTGGTGACCCTCATTGCGGGACCATCCCACTGGAGCTTCTGCCCCTTGAAACGGGTAGCCAGGCAGCCGAGCAGGACGCTCTCGGTGAGCGGCCCGGCGAACGAGAACGGCGCGGAGGTTTGCCCATTGCCGCGGACCGCCTCGACAAACTGGAGGTAGTGGTCGTTGCCGCCGGGCTCGGGCATCTTGTACCCCTCGAATTTTTCCTTGGGGAAAAGGCGGGGGGCATCGATGTAGGGGGAGTAGAGGACGCCCTTCTCACCGATGTAGATGGAGCCCTGATCGTGGAGGTTTTTGCCGCCCACCAGTTCCTTGAGGGCGGCGGGGGGACGCAGGGAGCCGTTGTACCAGGTGAGGCTGACCTGGTCGGCGGTGAATTTGGTACCGGGGAAGACGAATTTCACCTGGACATCGAGCCCCCAACTGTCGGCATTGGGGGCGTCGCCCACGCTTTCGACCCAGAGGGGGTTGCCCACGGCGGTGGCGGTGAAGACCGGATCGAGGATATGGCAGCCCATGTCGCCGAAGGTGCCGGTGCCGAAGTCGAGGCGCTTGCGCCACTCGCCGGGGTGATAGTAGCCGGTGATGAAGGGGCGCTCGGCGGCGACGCCGAGCCAGGCATCCCAATTGAGGCTGGCGGGGGGCATGTCGACACGGGCGGGACGGGGGTTGCGGTCGCCCCACTGCTTGCCGCTCCAGCTATGGATTTCCCTCACCTTGCCGATGGCGCCCTCCTGCACCAGGGCCACCACGGTGCGGTGGATGACATGCGAGTGGATCTGGATGCCCATCTGGGTGACGAGTTTCTTCTCGGCGGCCACGCGGGTGAGCTGTCGCGACTCGTGGATGGTCTGGGTGAGGGGTTTCTGGGTGTAGACATGCAAGCCGCGCTGCATGGCGGTCATGGTGATGGGGGCGTGCATGTGGTCGGGCGTGGAGATATTGGCACTGTCGAGGCCCTTCTCCTTGTCGAGCAGTTCGCGCCAATCCTGGTAGCAGTTCACGCCGGGGAAGCGCCGCTTGATCTCGGCGAAGCGCGTGGAGTCGATATCGGCGATGGCGACCAGCTTGAGGTTCTTGCTGGCGGTGAGGGAATTGATGTCGGCCAGGGCCATGCCACCGGCACCGAAGCTGGCGTGGCGGACAGTTTCGCTGGGGGCGGCGTGCCCGTGGGCGCGGAAGACCATCGGGGCGGCCAAGGTGGCGGCGAGGCCGCGCAGGGCGTGGCGGCGGG
>JAFMJU010000286.1 GCA_017853285.1 Gemmataceae bacterium | reverse complement strand
CGCGGGGCGCAACGCGCTGAGCCCGGCATACCGCGACCGTTGGCGCGGGCACCTGTATGTGCGGCCCGCCGGCGAGTCGGAATACCGCGCGATGCTGCGCCAGATGGTTTACGGGGAAAGGCCAAGGGCCTGCGTGGACGGGGTGCTTTTCGGGGAGCCCGGGCCGGTGGAACCCACCCATGGGGAACTGGCCGGCCTTCCGGGCATGGATGATTTCATCGACGCCCTGGCGCGGTTCCAGGCCAGCCTGGACGCGGCTTGCAGGAGGGGCAAGGATGGCGAACCGGCCCTCTCGCAACGCAAGGAACGGCCTGTCTTCACGCGACGGGGGCTGATCGCCCTGCTGGATCACCTGGCCTCGCCAGCCCACGCCGGCCGGGACATGGATTGCGATCACCTCCGCCAGGAGGCCTTGCAACGCTACTTCCTGGCAAGGTTTTCCTGCGAGGAGGAACTGACCGTGGTGCGGCAATTGATCCAGGCCGCCGGCCTGACCATGGTGGGAGGAGCCTCCTGATGGCATCGCTTTTGACCAAACCGGCGGAGGCTGCGGACGCCTCGGTGAAACAATTGCGCGGCCTGGCGGCGGGGCTGTGCGTGGATGCCGGCATCCTGGTGGAGGAGGGCGAACGCGCGTTCTGGTATTACGACCACGACCGACGCGCCATTGTGGTCCCCTCCCGGGATATCAAAACCAAGGGGGTACATTATTGCGCGGGGGTACTGGCCCACGAGGTGGGCCACTTTTACATCTCCCGTTACCACCGGTTCACCCAGGCCTTCCAGTTCCCTTCCACCAAACTGTTGAACCACCTGCTGAACTGCCTGGAGGATCCCCGGGTCAATCGCTGGATCAAGGCGCGTTATCCGGGAGCCCGGGATTGGTACCGGCACCTGCTTGCCGATTTCGAATCTCCCGACAGGGTGGGCGTGCCAGAATTCCTGAGCTTTGGCATCGAATGCCACGCCGAGGAAATGCACGGCTGGCAGGCCCGACCCACCGGCACGCTGCCCCCCAGGATCGAGTCCGCCCTGGCCGCCACCCGTCTGGCCAGGCAGGCCGCCACTGAATGCCTGCCATCCCTGGTTCCCGACTCGGTCCTGTTGGATGACAGGCTGGCCAACTTCGCCGCAAAAACCCTGACAGGGCGCATGGAACCGGTCCTGCCCCAAGGGTCCGGCCCCATGGCGGCCAGGGAACTGGATGTGTTGGTGCACCAGGCGCGGATGCTGACGCTGGTTCGAGATGGGGTGTGCGATGAGGCGCTGAAACTTCTGAAAACCGACTGTGCCCGCCTGGGCTGGCACCTTTTGAAGAAGGACATGCAAGCGGAGCTGAACACTCTGGCTCGCGGGGGACGGATACCGAACGCCCTCAAGCTGAAGCTGACGGCCGAAGTGATTCCCGCCATGCAAGCCGTGCCGCAGCCGCCGACCACCTGGGAACCCAGCCTGGCCCAATCCAAGGCGCTGGTGAAGGTGATGGAACTGTTTCTGGAAAAGGCCGAGCAGACCGGCAAGGTGCGGGTGTTGGGAACCTCTCCCCACGACCGGTGTGGCGGCCGACCGGGCGCCCGTTCCATCGGCGGCAGCCGGGGGACCGGCGGCAAGGGAATCGAGGAACGCCAACAGCCTTTGCCAGTTGAGGAGGTTTCCCCGTCAACCCGGGGTGTGGAGCAACTCGCGCGTTTGGTGGAAGACGGCTTGAACCCCACCCGGCTTCGCAGGCACCACGGGGCATTCGCGACCGGCAGCAAGCTCTCGATGCGGGAGGCGATGCGGCTGGATGCCGAGCCGGAGCGTTACCGCAAGTTATGGCAGCGCAGGATCCGCCCCACCCGCCCGGACGCGGCATTCGGCTTGCTTGTCGACCTGTCGGGTTCCATGCGCGGCGAGAAGATCAAGGCGGCGCTAGCGGGAACGCACCTTTTGGCCGAAACACTCCACCGTCTGGAGGTGCCCTGCCTCATCCATGGCTTCCAGGACAAATTGATTCCGATTGCAGGCTGGGAAGACGGATACAACGAGGGCGTCCGAAACAGGATCCAAGGCATGGGGCTCGAGGTGAGCGACAGCCGCCCTGGTGGCAACAACCAGATGCGTTTCAACGATGATGGCCCTTGCCTGGAGGAATTCACCGCCCTGGTGGGGGCTCACCCGGCCCGGGACCGTTTTGTGGTGGTGGTTTCGGATGGAGGGCCGGCAGGCAGCCGCAGCACAGCGGAGGACCTGGAAAAGGTGATCCGCACCATTACCAGGGGAAACGAGGTTCATTTGATCGGCCTCGGGCTGGGTTTGGGCACTGACCATGTGCGACGGTTTTACCCCCGCTCGATAGCCAATGTGGCGGAGGCCGACTTTCCCTCGAAGATTGGCGGATTGATTTTGGAGGCTTGCGGCGTTGCGGGATGTGGCGGTTTCTTGGCGCCTGAAAAATGACTCCCGGAAACCGACTTTCTTCCCCTTAACGCGGGTGCTTGCCTGGGGGAAGCGGCTGCCTTATTCTCAGGATGCTTCAGCGTTTGAAAGCCGCGCCCGCCACGGTGGCGCGGCTGAATGATTTTCAAGCTCACCGCGAGACGAGATCCACACCATGCCTTTTCCATTCAAACCCAGCCTGAAAACGCTGGCCGCTGTTTCCGCCCTTGGAATGGGCCTTTGGGTACCGGGGGCCTTCGGGCAGGAACCCGCCCGGGCCAATTGGAAAAAAACCGAGGTGGACAAGGTCTTCCACTCGGAAGGCGTGACCACCGCCGATGTGAACAAGGATGGCAAGGTGGACATCATCACCGGCGAAAACTGGTACGAGGCCCCCACCTGGAAGAAGCACGAGATCCGCAAGAATGGTAATTATGGGGACGGCCTGAAAAGCTATTCCAACAGCTTCGCCTGCTGGGCTGACGACTTTAACAAGGACGGCTATCCGGATGTGGCCGTGATCGGTTTTCCCGGGGCACCCTGCCACTGGTTTGAAAACCCGCAGGGCAAAGAAGGCCACTGGAAGCAGCACGAGATCTGGCATTCGGCCTGCAACGAAACCCCCCTGTATGCCGACCTATTCGGCACAGGCAAAAAGGTCATCGTGATGGGCGCCCAACCCAAGGGCAAGGAAACCGAGGGCCAGATGGCCTGGTTTACCCCCGGTTCCGACCCGAACGCCCTTTGGGAGATGCATGCCATCAGCGAGGCTTCCGCTCCCGGCAAGGAAGTCCCCGGTACCCGCAAATTTTCTCACGGACTCGGCGTGGGTGATGTGAACAAGGACGGACGAAACGATGTGATCTGCACCGATGGCTGGTGGGAGCAACCCGCCGATGGTCAAACCACCAAGAAGGCCTGGGCTTTCCACCCCGCCAAACTGGGTGAGGCTTGCGCCGACATGGTGGTGGTGGATGTGGACAACGACGGCCAGAACGACATCATCTCCAGTTCGGCCCACCGCTACGGCATCTGGTGGTACAAGCAAAGGCCCGACGGTTCGTTCACCCGCATGGATCTGTTCCCCAAGCTGGTCAGCGAAACGCACGCGCTGGCCCTCGTGGACCTGGACCGGGATGGGACTCCTGATTTCGTGACCGGCAAGCGCTGGTGGTCGCACGGGCGCTCCGAGCCTGGCAGCGACCAAAACCCTGCTGTTTACCACTTCAAGGGCACCCGCGGGGCCGACGGGGTGATGAAATTCACCCCGACCATCCTTGCGGACGGCTGCGGGGTGGGAACCCAGTTTCATATCGCGGATATCAACGGGGACGGAAAGCTGGATATCATCACCAGCAACAAGCGGGGCGTTCACCTGGTGGAGCAACCCTGAGAGAGCTCCGCACGGCTGAATAAAAACTAAAAAACGCCCGGGAAACCCCGGGCGTTTTTTAGTTAATGGGCGACAACCGTGTGTCAGCGAGCCTTGGCCAGTTTGGTGCTCTCAACGGCGGCCAGGGGAGGCCACTGGTTTTCGAGCCCCTCGTCCTCGATCGCCTGGAGTTCGTCGTCTTCGATCCCAAAGGATTCCTGGATTTGGTTCTTGGAATCGCGGACGCTCATGCCGCTGTCCTGCAGTTCGACCAGTTTCAGGAAAATCGCCTTACGGTTGTTCACACCCAGCTTTTTGGAAGCCATGAAAATCCTCTCGGCGGTTCGTTCCCGGGAATAAAAACTCCCGAAATTGGAACCTGCCAGCTTTGCCAAAGAAAAAGCGCCCGGGGACTACCCCCAAGCGCATGCTCTCTGACCTTATATTACGCCCTATGAGGGCATTGGGTTGGGAAAAACCGGGAAAATCCCGGTTTTTCCTCAAGTTTTAACGATCAAGCTGCCGAACGTGCGGCTTGCCGCAGAAAATCCGCGCAGGAGTGGACAACCGTTTCCTGCTGTTGGGCCGAAATTCCCGGAAACATGGGGAAAGCCAAGGTACATTTTTGGGCTTCCTCACTTGCCGGGAAGCTTCCAAACGAATATCCGATATCCTTGAAGCATGGCTGCTGATGCAGCGATAGCGGATAGTATACCTCGCATCCAATATTCTTACTCTTGAGATAACCCAACAACTCGTCCCTTTTACCATTCTTCACCCGCACAACATATTGGTTGTAGGTGTGAAGCCGTCCAGGCGCCTCAACCGGACGCACCAGTTGATTTTGCAGATGGTTGGACTCGATCAGGGCATCGTAGCGTTTGGCTGCATCGCGCCTTTCACTGATCCAGCGGTCGAGATGTGGCAGTTTGACCCGCAACAAGGCGGCTTGCATGGCATCGATTCGGCCGTTCCAACCCACCATGTGGTGGTAGTAGCGGGGTTCCATGCCGTGTTGGCGGAGAATCCGCATCTTTTCGTACCATCCCTGGTCGTTGGTGGTCACAGCTCCGGAATCGCCAAACCCGCCCAGGTTTTTGCTGGGGTAGAAGCTCAGGCAAGCCACGGCACCCAAGGTACCCACCTTGCGGCCCTTGTACTCGGCACCCAAACTTTGAGCGGCGTCCTCGATCACCAGAAGGCCGTGCCGTTCGGCAATGGCCCAGATCGGGTCCATGTCCGCGCATTGCCCGAAAAGGTGCACCGCAATGATCGCCTTGGTTTTTGGCGTGATTTTGCTTTCGATCTGGTAGGGATCGATATTAAAAGTCACCGGATCGATATCGCAAAAAACAGGGGTGGCTCCGCAACGAACGACGGAGCCGACGGTGGCAAAAAAGGTGTAGGGGGGCAAAATCACCTCGTCACCCGTCCCGATGCCCAAACCGTGGAGGGCCAAAGAAAGCGCCTCGGTACCGGAACCGCAGCCCAGGGCGTAATTGGCCTGGCAGTAATCAGCCAGTTCCTTTTCCAGCGCCGTCACCTCGGGGCCGTTGATCATCTGGCCCGAATCCAGAACCCGCTTGAGGGCCTCGTCGAGCTGGGGCCGAAGCTCCCTGTTTGCCAGATTGATGTCACACAGGGGAACCGGGGTGGGCG
>JAFMJU010000285.1 GCA_017853285.1 Gemmataceae bacterium | reverse complement strand
TGTCCCCCAAGGAGCGTTTCACCTTGCAGGTTCAGGTCAACCAAACCTACCTGGCGTGGGTGCGGACCAGCATCGCCCTACTGGGATTGGGCCTGGTTCTGGCCAAGCTGGCCCTGTGGGTGCGGTGGACCGCCCAAGACCTTCACTACAGGCATTTTTTGAGGGTTCAGGAACTTTTGGGCATATCCCTGCTGGCGGGTGGAACACTGTTGGTGGTGGTGATGACCCTGGTCCACCGGAGGAGCACCCTGTCGATCGCGGCCGGACGCATTCCGGAGTTGGGCCTTTTTCCAGCCTATGTACTCACTGGGCTGGTTTTTTTGATCGGTTCAATTTTGATCGGCCTTGTCCTTTATTGGTGAACGCCGAAGCATTCCACGGCGGCGGCATTGGCGACCAGGACCACCTCGCACCGGCGGTAGAAATCGGGGACATTCTGGCCAACCTTGCAGGTCCCGGCGGGAACTTTTACCAGGGATTCCCACCGGTGGGCCGGCAGTGCCACGTAAGCCGGGATAGGTTGCTGAAGGAAGCTAACCAGATCCTTTTCCGAGAGGATCCGGCTCACAGGGCGACGGGCATAAAAAACCAGGCTGGGCTGGAACCAGTCAAAGGTACCCAGCCGGGCCTCCGTGGCACGCAGGTCCGCGGGTAAAAAGGTTGCGAGCCGCTTTGGCGCCTTGTGGCGGTTGAGGGTTTGGCCGTTCCAGGCACCAAGGGTCAGGGTGAATAGCAACCCGCTCAGGGTAACCACCGAAATTGCCTGTAGCGCCTGCCTCGACCAGGCAAGACCGGCGAGCCCTCCCGCCACCAGAATAAGCCCAGCAGGGGCGATCCATTCCAAACCGGAAAGTGGTTTCAGCTTGGCGGATAGCGACCCAATAGGCAGCGCGCCGCTGGCCGCCAGCAAACCAGCCACCATTCCCAAACCAGCCAGGGTCAGGGTGATCATGCCAAAGCGGATCCAGCCCCTTTGGGGCGCGATCCATCCCCGTCGCCATGCCACCATGCCCAGGGTCAACCAAAGAGCCATCGCGGGGTAAGCGGGTAGCACGTAATTGGGCAGCTTGGTGCGGGAAATGGAAAACACCACCAGGGGAACGGCCAGCCAGGCAACCACGAAAATGCCAGACGGTAAGAGACGGTCCCCAAAAAGCGCCCGGGTCCCCTTACGCCATGTCAGCAGTGGCAGGCCCAAAAGGGAGGAAAATGGAAAAGTGCCGCCCAGAAGGACGGGTAGGTAATACCAAAAGGGGCCGGCGTGGTTTTCCATGGGGGCGGAAAAACGCCCCAGATTGTGCTGCAGAAAAAAACCTTTGTGCCAGGCGAATTTCGTCTCGGTTCCTACCCAGATGTACCAAGGGGCTGCGATCGCCAGCCATAGTAGCAATGCCCCAGGGAGATAAAGCCAAGGCACCTTTTTCCAGCCACCAGCCAATAGCAAGTAAACCAGCAGTATTGCTCCTGGAAGCGCCAATCCAATGGGGCCTTTACCCAACATGGCCAGCGCCGAGCAGGCAGATGCGGCGAAAAGCCACCATGTTCCACGGCCCGACCGCATACCGATATGCAGAAAAACCAGGCACCAGCTCACCAAGGCCGTTAGCAGGCTGTCAGGATTGGCGAAACGCATCGCCGCGACAAACATGGGCGATCCGGCAAGGACCAGCCCCGCCACAAAACCCGCCATTCCGCCCAGCCACTGCCTGCCAAAGGTCCATACCGCCAGAATCGTGAACAGGCCGGCCACGGCAGAGGGGAACCGGGCTGCGAACTCATTCTCGCCAAAAAACATTCCAGAAACGATTTGCAGCCAGTTGATCAGGGCCGGTTTGTCTACCCGGAGCTCATAATTGAAGGTGGGTACCACCCAATTGCCCGCTTCCCGCATTTCCCGGGAGGCTTCGGTGTTGTTCCCCTCGTCAATGTCCCACAGGTCGGCGCCACCCAGGTTGGTCAGCCCAACCAGGGCCCATAACCCCACCAAAATCGCCAATTGGCGATGCACCGGTCTGAACCATGCCAGCAGCCGTTCCAGAAAGGCCATGGTGTTGGAAAGTTTCCCCAGTCTTCCTTGATTCTCAAACGGAAGGGTCATTCTGACCTGCCGGGGCCTTTTGGCTCCAGCCCATCTTGGGGGCTCGGGTAAAGCTATTTCGGGCCATGGGAGTTGAATTGACCCCCACCGCCCGTTTGGGCTATAGGGAAACTTGGGGAAGCGGGGCTGTTCGCGTGATTTAATAACAAAAGCGACCTTTAATTGTTTCAATTATCGATTTGGATGGAGGGGGCCGGGCGCATGCGGTGGATGCTTTCCTGTGGCCCGGCTGGGTGGTTTTGCCGCGGGGCCATGGCGATATTGGCCTTTCAGGGGCCGGGCTTACCCGCCCTTTTGGCCCAGCCTCCCTCGCTGGCTGGTTTGGCGACCCAACCACCGGTGGATATCGCCCGTCTGCGGGAGATGCTGCTGGACCGCGGGCAGCCCAGATTGCAAAACCAGGCGGCCCTCGCGTTGATTCAGGTCCATTCCGGCGAGGCCGAGGCGCTGATCCGTCAGGGCCTGGAGCAGGCCGAAGATACCGAGATGTTCCTGGCCTTGGCTTCAGCCATTCGCTTCAACCGGGATTTGCGTTTCACCGACGAGTTAGTGAAGGCCCTGTCGTCGAACAAGACGGCCATCCGGCAGGGCGCTTCCCAGGCCCTTAGCGTGCTGGCTGAGCCGAGGGTGATCGAGAAATTGTCCAAATTGCTGGAAGACCCTGCGACCGAGACCTCCATCGCCCAGGCGGTGGCATTCACCCTGGGAGCGAGTGGGAGAAAGCAATCCGTTCCCCCCCTCATCAAGGCCCTGGGAAACGATTCGGACAAGCTGCGGCAGGCCGCAAGCGACGCCCTCGGCGACCTGACGGGGCAGAAATTCGGCCTGGATTCGGACCGCTGGAACCAATGGTGGCAGACCACCCGGGATTTGCCGGTGGACCGGTGGCTGGAGGACCGGCTGGCGTTCCAGTTGGCGCGCCGCGCGCGGCTGGAAAATGAACTCGAGGGCGCTCGGAGCCAGGTGGTCCGCCTTCAGCAGGAACTGTATGCCCGCCTTGGGACCGCCGAGCGTCTGGAATACCTGCCTGGAATGTGCGAGCAGGAAGACCCCGCCTTGCGACTCCTTGCGGTCAACTGGTGCCAGGAGGCGTTGGCGGGTGCCGATCCCGCCGCGCAAAAGATATTGGGGTCTTTGCTGCTGAGATTATCCGGCGACGCCGCCCTGGAGGTTCAAAGGGCGGCGGCGTTGGCATTGGGTCGGGTGCCTGACATCCAGGCCTTGGACCGGCTGCTGGCGCTCACCAGGTCCAGCCGCCCCACGGTGCGCGCCGCCAGCAGTCGCGCGCTGTCGCAGCAGGCGGCCATCAATCGTCCTGAATTGAAGGCCCGTCAGGGGGAAGTCCTTGCCAGTTTGCAGAGGCTTCTGGAGGATCCCGTCTTGGAAGTGGTGGTGGAGGCGGCCGAGGATTTGGGGGCCCTAGGAGCTTCCGAATCAGGCCCGGTGCTCACGGCTCTGCTGAGGCACCCCTCCGAATCGGTGCGAAAGGCCGCCGCGGCGTCGTTGGAACGCGTGGCCCAGCCCAAATCACTGGATGCGATTCTGAAGGCGCTGGATGACTCTTCAGGCACGGTTCGTTTCAGCCTGGTTGGCGCCTTGGCAAAGCTGGCGGTCCGCATCGATACCCCTGCCTCTCCCGCCCCGGAAGGCCAGAAAACGGGCGATCTTCTGGCACTCACCGAGACGGACAGGGTTCGCCTGCTGGCAAGGTTGGAAATCGTCCTGATGAAGGATATGGATCCCAATGTGAGGGCCCGGGCTGCCGGCGCCCTGGGAGAGTGCGGGCCGCCCAGCCTGCTGCCGGTGCTTTGGCAGGCTAGCCAACCCAGCGAGGATGTCCGTGTCCAGGAAAAGGCATGGCTGGCGCTGATAGACACCATCACCCGTGCACGCCAGGTGAGCCTGGTCCAGGAATGGGACCGCAAGCTGGCCCAGGCCAAGGTGCCCGCCCGCCGACTTCAGTTCCTAACCGAGGTGCTCAGCCGCTGGACCCGGAAGGCGGATCCCACGCTTCAATTGGGCCCAATCCAGGACTTGGTGATCCAGGTGGCCCTTGAGCAAAACAAGTGGTCTTTGGCGCTGCCTTTGGTGCGGGAAACCATGGCCAAGCCCCAGCGCACCGAGATGGAATTGCAGGCCACGCTCCGTTACCTGCTTCAGGCGGGTGAACAAGCCTTGGCGGATGGCAACTCCGCAGAGGCCCTTCGCGTGGCCCAGGAGGGGAAAAACCTCACCACCAAGGAAAGCCCTTTGGCTCCCCTGTTCGATGGCCTGGCCAATCGCAGCAAATCAAAATGAAAAAGAAGACGACCAGTCAGGTCGCCTAATTCTGGATTATTCCGCGTCCGTGTTGGCGGCACCATGGAGCATCCGGCCGCATCCCGGACAAAGCAGGAATTCGCCGCGGCGCACCTTGCCTGCCGATTGCATGTCGATTGTCGTTCGGCAAGCCAGGCAGACCCTTTCCTCAACCTTGGAAAATGCCTCGTGCCCCTGCTTGGCAAGGATACGCTGGTAAGTGGCCGCGTGCTCCCTGGGAACGTTCGGCTCGTTTTCAGAAAGTTCCTTGCGGACTCCCGCCAGGCTTGTCTCCAGGTCTTTCTTGAGGGTGGGCTGGTTCTTCTCGAAATCGGCTAATTCCGTCTTGGCGGTTGCGATGGCGGCCTCCAGTTCGGGCCCCTTGGTTGTCTTCTGGTCGATTTCCTCAAGGATCAGCAGGATCTCGTCCTCAAGGCTGGCGATCTGGGCGCGCTCGTGGGCCACCTCATGGTCGATCGCCTCGAACTCCTTGGCGGTTGACAGACCGGCCCGCTGGGTCTCCAGCTTCTCGATGTGCTGGGTGAACTGCTTGATCTGGGTTTCCTTGGCGCGGTGGTCCACCTGAAGTTGCTTCAGGCGGGCCGTGTTCTCATCGCGGGTTTTCGTGGCCTTGTTCAGCTTTCCCTGATGGATCACCAACTGGCGAGGCAGGCGGGCGAGCGCCTCGGTGAGGTCGAATTCGCGGCTTCGCAATTCGTGCAGGCGGGTGAGGAGTGCGCCGGGTGTCTCGGGAAGGCTCATAAGTGGTGGACCTGGGGGGCCGAGTTTAAACCCCGCCCGCAGGCGGGGTTCATGGGGCCGGCCGGCCCCAGGCACGGCCCCCGTTGACCGGAGACCGCGCCCTACCGGCGCAGCATCCCCTCGACGAATCCCTCGAGCTGCCGGCTGCGCACCGGATGTTGCAGTTTGCGGACGGCCTTGGCCTCGATCTGGCGGACGCGCTCGCGAGTCACCTTGAAGATGCGCCCCACCTCTTCCAGCGTGTAGCTGTAGCCGTCGCCGAGGCCGTACCGCAGCTTGATGATCTCGCGCT
>JAFMJU010000284.1 GCA_017853285.1 Gemmataceae bacterium | reverse complement strand
GGCCAGGAGGGGGCTTTCGTCGCCATGGTCCCTGCGCGGGCCCACCAAGCGGCCCTGTTCGTTCCGGTGACCCAAAGTGTAGGCGTAGGAGCCGCCCATGGCCCTTGCCACGCGGCTAAAACGCGCCGCATCCTCACGGTAAATCCTTTCCAGATCAGAGCGGGAAGGCCGGGCTACGGGGATGGGATCGGCGCAGAAGGCATGATTGGTGTCGGGCAACAGGCCCTTTTCCGCCAGGGAGACGAGGTAGGTCGCTGCGGCGCCATGAGGGCCGGCGGAGGCCAGTTGGGGGTAGTTGCCATTGTGCCGGCCGGCGTATTCGTTGAAGGCGACGCCATAGTTGCGCATGGTGTCCTGGCAGGCCACCTCGCGGTTGCGCACCCAGGCCTGACGGATGGTCGGGAATGCCACCATGCCCGCCACCATCATCACCCCGGCGGCCACCACCATGTCGGCCAGGCGCCAGGTGGCCCAGTTCCATGCCGGCTTGGGCGGGGCCGGCGACTTGCGGATGCGGATGATGGCGGGAGAACGCGCTTCGCGGGCCTGGGCCACCCGGGCCAGCGTGCGCTGGGCCAGATGCTTCGGAGGATCGACCGGTTCGCGGTCCATAGGGGACAGCGCTGCCCGCAACCGGTCGAGTTGGCGGGCGTATTCCGGGTTGCTCTCAACCAGCAGGCGGGCCTGGCCTTCCTCGGCAGGGTCGAGGCAGTTGAACGCCAAGCCCACCAATAGATGCTCGACAGACGCTTGAGAATCCGTCATGGCAATAGTCCCCACGCGCGAGGGGGAGTCAGTCCCGTGGAATCGGGGCGGCTTCCGCCCCGTCGGTGTGGCCGCGCATCTTTTCGAGCAGTCTGCCGACCGCCGCGTGCAGCCTTGATTTCACCGTTCCGACAGGCACCCCCAGCACCTCCGCGATGTCCTTGTATTTCATCTCCTGGTAGTAAGCCAGGATCAAAACCTCACGGTACAGTTCCGGCAAACCATCCACCGCCTGGCGGAGGGCCTGCCTTTGTTCCTCCAGGCTCAGCGCGTCCTGCGGGGACTGGTCCCTGGAGACAAGCAGGTCGGCAAGGCTGGACTGGTCGGCCTCGGCCCCCGCCGAACCCTTGCGGTCAAGACTGACGGCACCCCTGCGGTTCACCCGCCGGAGCGCGTCGACCGCCTGATGGGTCGCGATGGTGTACAGCCAAGGGCGCACCGGACGGCCCGCCTCGTATTGGTCGAGTTTCTCGAACACCTTCAGGAAGGTGTTCTGGAAAACATCCTCGGCCAATGCCGCATCATTCAGATAGCGGCGCAGGTACCCGTAAAGCTCCTTCTCGTAACGGTGAACCAAAGTGTCGAACGCGCCACGGTCACCACCGCGGGCCGCCTCAAGCAGTGCTTCGTCGGTCAAACCGGCTTCAGGGCCGGCCGCCTCCGATTGGACTGTCTGGGGCACTCATCCTCCCTTGGTACGCCCGCCCGAAAAGGATGGTTCGGGCCAAATTCCCATGAAATACAAGTGATATTTTTATATTGATGAGCCTATCTGAATTTCCCGGCTTATTCCTTGTTGTCCAGTTCCAAGTCGATTCTAGGAAATAGCGGGGCCACCTTGCCTCCCACCAATTCCGCAGTCACCCGGGTGTCTTCCGCCATCACCGGGGATTCCAACGCATCCGCGGTGGAAACCTCCGCGAACGGTTTTGCGAAATTGAAGCCCCCGTACAGGGTCTCGGCCAGTTTGGGCAAAAAGGGCTTCAGCAAGACGGCTGCCACGCGGACCGCCTCCACGAGGTCATGCAACACCACGGCCGCGGCCGCCTTGTCGGTTTTCACCAGCGACCAGGGGGCCATCTTCTCGGCATGCTGGTTGGCTGGAACCAGCACACCCTGCCACAGGGTGGCCAGCGCCTGGCTGTAGTGCAACGATTCCACCTGCTGCCGGTACCGGGCCACCAGCTCAGCGCGCGGGGTGTCGCCGGCCGGCAACACCGGCGCACGGCCAGCCGTGCCATCGAGGACCGCGCTGAAATTGCGCCCCACCAGGCCGGTCACCCGGCTGAACAGGTTGCCCAGGTTGTTGGCCAGATCGGAGTTGTACAGTTCGGCGAAGCGCTTCCAACTGAACTCGCCATCCCCGGGGAAAGGGCATTCCCGCAGGAAATAGTAGCGGAAAGCCTCGGCGCTGAATTTGCGCAGGATGTCCATGGGCTCGACCAGCGTGCCCAGCGACTTGGAGATCTTCACCGTCTCCTGCCCGCTCTTGATATAGACGAAGCCGTGCCCGAAAACCCGCTTGGGCGGGGCGATGCCGGCGGCCATGCACATGGCCGGCCACAGGGCGCAGTGGAAACGGGTGATGTCCTTGCCGATCACATGCAGGTCAGCGGGCCACCAGCGGTTGAAGCGGTCCATGTCGGACCCGTAGCCAGCGGCGGTGATGTAATTGAGCAGCGCGTCGAACCAGACATAAATGGTGAACCGCTCATCCCATGGCAGGCGGATGCCCCAGTCCTGCCCGGAGCGGGTGATATTCACATCGAGCAGCTCGGTCTTCACGAGGTTGATCACCTCGTTGCGGCGCGACTCGGGCTCGATGAAACCGGGATTCGCCTCGTAGAAGGCCAGCAGCTTGTCCTGGAATTTGGACAGCGCGAAATACCAGCAGTCCTCCTTGCGGCGGACGGCGGGCACCTTGTGGGCGGGACACTTGCCCTCCTCCAGCTCCTTCTCCGTCTTGAAGGCCTCGCACCCATCGCAGTACCAGCCCTCGTAGGCTGATTTGTAGATGAAGCCAGCATCGTAGACCTTCTGGATGAAGGCGCGGCATCCGGCATGGTGGCGCGCCTCGCTGGTCTGGATGAAGTCATCGTTCGAGATGCCCAGTGCCGCCCAGACCTCCTTGAACTCCCCGGCCATGCGGTTGCAGTAGGCCTGGACATCCTCCCCCAATTCCTGGGCGCGACGGGCCACCTTGATGGTGTTCTCGTCGTTGCCCATCAGGAAGAAGACCTCGCACCCCTCCATGCGCCGGTAACGGGCCTGGACATCGGCGCCAATCTTCTCGAAGGCGGTGCCAATGTGGGGCCGGCTGTTGGGGTAGTCGATGGCGGTGGTGATGAAAAATCGCTGGGCCATTCCCTGCGGGCTCCGGTCAACAGTCCAAAAATCAATAAACCCAAGTCCTGCAAGTCTTTGTACCGGGAATCGGGCTTACTGCCCTAGCCGAAAGAGCCAGAATCGGTTGAAAAATCGGGCAAATCAACCAATAGCGAATGCTATGCGGACATTTGGAAGGGGATGCAGGTAGCCAGCGAATGGACTACCCCCAGCCCGGCCTGCTAGCCTGCAAGGATGGCCGAGCCGATCAATCTGGATCACAACGCGACCACGCCATGCTTGCCCGGGGTGATCGAGGCGATGGCCCCTTGGTTCGGGCATGCCGCCAACCCCGCCAGCCCGCACCAGATCGGCCGAAAAGCCAGACAGGCCCTGGAAGACGCCCGGGACCGGATCGCCGGCCGTTTGGGTGCCTGGCCGGATGAGGTGGTTTTCACCTCCGGGGCGACCGAATCCAACCAGTCGGCATTGCTGGGCCTTGCGCCGATCCTTCCCGGCCGGGCACCTCCCACCCTGCTGGTCTCCAAGCTGGAACACCCCTCGGTGGCGACGCCGGTGGAGTTGCTGGCCGCGCGCGGGGCCCAGGTGCTGCCATTGGCGGTCAATCCGCAGGGAGAATTCGAGACAGACCAATGGCCGCGGCTGCCCGAAGGGCCGTTGCTTTTGATCGCCCATTTGGCGCACCACGGGACGGGCGCCATCCAGCCCGTGGCTGAACTGGTGCAACGGATGATGGAACTGGCGCCAGGCCTAGGCCGTTCACACACCGATGCCACCCAGGCGGTGGGTAAAATCCGCGTGAATTTCCACAAGCTGGGAGTGGACACGCTTGCCGCCTCGGCCCACAAGTTCAACGGCCCGGCCGGCATCGGCCTGTTGCTGATCCGGCGCGCCAAGCCCTGGGCCCCGCAGACGGTGGGTGGTGGCCAGGAATTAGGGCGCCGCGGGGGAACGCCTTCGGTGGCCCTGGCGGTTGGCATGGCTTGCGCCCTGGACCTGGCACACGAACAGATGGCAATCCGTCAGGCCCATTGCCTGGAACTGCGCCAGGCACTGCTGAACCGCCTGTGGTCTGCCTGCGGCCCGCTGGAAGTGATCGGTCCGGCGGAGGGGAGGGGGCTGGCCCATACAGTACTGGCCCGCTTTACCGGGGTGAAAGCCGGTTTGGCCGTCATGGGGCTGGATCTGGAGGGCGTGGCGGCCAGCACCGGCAGCGCCTGCGCCAGCGGCAGCCAGCGTCCGTTGCCCGGTCTGGAATTGCTGGTTGCCGATGAGGCGCACCGCCGCGAGGTGGTACGCCTGAGCTTGGGCCACGAGCAAACGATTGCGGATATGGAGGAGGCGGCTGACCGCATCGGCAGGGTGGTATGCCGCCTGCGGGGCGACCGGCAATGAGCTGGCTGCGGTTACCCGAAAATCGGCTGGCCAGCCAGGCGATCGGGCTGTTTGGAACGGGGGAAAAAGCTCCCCTGCAGATGGTGCTTTGGGGCCCCCCAGGCACCGGCAAAACCAGACTGGCCTCCCGGTGGCTGAAACTAATGCGCAAGGCGAACGCTGAAGCCAGGCTGCTGCGGGTGCCCTCGCAGGAACTGTCGCTGCGTTTGCGCGGGGTCTTTGTGCCACCGGGCCAACCGGTGCCCAAATCGCGCATGATCGGCCCGCGCCGGGCTGATGGCCTGGTGCTGGAGGATATCCACCGGCTGACAATGAAACGCTCGGCGGCCCTGGCGCGCCTCTTGGATCATCGCCAGGCCCGCGGGCTCCCCACCCTGCTGACGAGCAGGGAGACCGTCAGCAGGCTGGACCTGGAAGCGGGAACCCGGGACCGGTTGCTCGCCGGCCTGGTGGTGGGCCTGCAGGCGCTGGGACCGGCCTCACGGCTGAAGGCACTGGAAAAACAGGTGCCCGCAATCAAAACGAGACTGGGAGAAACCAGTCGCGATTGGCTGGCGCGCCAGGCGGGCCCTTCCTGGCGCGGCCTGACCGCCGTGGCCAGGGTGTTAAAAACCCGGCTGGCCTCCAAAGGCCCGGTGCTGGACCACCCGTCGGCCCGAAAGCTCTTTGCAGATCTGGAAAAACCGAAATTAAGGGCACCCGACCTGATCCGGCTGTGCGCCCGACATTTCGGCGTGACGGAAACGGCCCTCAAGGGCAAGGGCCGCCAACCCAGCCTGGTTCTCGCCAGGCAGGTGACGATGGCCATATTGCGGCGCCACACCGAGCTGTCGCTGGAGAAGATAGGGGCCCTGCTGGGGGGCCGGGATTCAGCCACCGTTCGGCACTCGCTGGCCAAGATGGCGGACACCACCCACCCCATGGCCCAGTCCGCCCTTCGGGAACTGAGCCGCAGGGC
>JAFMJU010000283.1 GCA_017853285.1 Gemmataceae bacterium | reverse complement strand
CCGGAGATAACTGGGGCCCGAAAATGGCGGTGCCCGATTCGAATCAACGGGCTGAATTCGCCCGGCTGGAGGCCAAAATCAAGACACTGGAGGACGGTGCGAAAGCCAAGCTTCCCGCCCTGCGGGAAGACCTTGAGCGCATTGCCGGGAAGTTGAGGCCCCTGGCCATTGAAAAGGCCGTATCCACCGGGGGTGCCAAGTTGGAGATGAAGGGGCCGGGGACTGTGCTGGCCTCGGGTAAAAATCCGCCTACCGACACCCATGTGGTGATGACCAAACCCCTGGAAAAGCCCATGCGAAACCTGCGTCTGGAAGTGCTTCCGGCGAACGGGCTTCCGAAAAAAGGTCCGGGAAGGGCCGGCAACGGCAATTTTGTGCTTACCGAGGTGGAATTGCGGGTGGTCGACGCAAAGGGGGGTAATCGGCCGGTGAAACTGGTTTCGGCCAGGGCCACCCATGAGCAGGATTCGCATGGGGAGAAAAATCCCTACGGGAAGTGGACAATTGCCAGCGCCATCGATGGCGATGCCAAGGGCAAGGATTGGGGCTGGGCCATTCTGCCCGAGGCTGGGAAGGCCAACGCCGCCGAGTTCACGCTGGCGGAGACCCTTCCCCCCGGCGCGGTGCTGGAAATCACCCTGCGGCAGGATCATCCCAATCCCGGTCACACGCTGGGTTCCTACCGGCTTTTGGCAGGTGGGGAAGGAGAGGAACAGACTGCCAAAGTCGCCAAGCCTTTGCCGGTTGAGGTGGATGCCCTGCTGCGCAAGGAAAAGCGTGACGCGGCTGAGAATGAGAAGGTGGAACAATACCTACTGCAGAACGCACAAGGTGATCACCCGGCGTTCAAGGAACTGTTGGAAGCGCGTGCCGCGCGCGACAAGCTGAAGGCCTCCCTGCCCACCACGCTGGTGACGGAAACCGTTCCCCCGCGGATGGTGCGGGTGTTGCGCCGGGGCAACTGGATGGATGAATCGGGCGAGGTGGTCACGCCGGGCACGCCCGCGCTATTGCCTCCCCTCTCGGCGCGGGGGCAGAAGGCGGATCGATTGGACCTGGCACGCTGGCTGGTGAGCCCGGCCAACCCGCTCACACCACGGACCACGGTGAACCGTTTGTGGAAACTGTTTTTCGGTCATGGGCTGAGCCGCAATCTTGAGGACCTCGGTAGCCAGGGAGAATGGCCCACCCATCCGGAACTGCTCGACATGCTGGCCGCCCGGTTCGTGGGCAACGGTTGGGACATGCGGGCGTTGATAAGGCACATGGTCACCTCCGACGCCTACAAGCGGCAATCATCCCACCCGGAAAGCCGGCAGGCTGATCCGGACAACCGTTTGCTGGCCCGCCAGTCACGCTGGCGGGTGGACGCCGAAATGGTCCGGGACACATCCTTGGAAGTGTCCGGCTTGCTGGTGGAAAAGGTCGGCGGGGCCAGTGTTTATCCGTACCAACCCGCCGGATTTTGGGCTTACCTGAATTTCCCCACGCGTGAATGGCAGGCATCCAGCGGGAAGGACCTGCACCGCAGGTCGCTTTACACCCACTGGCAGCGGCAGTATCTGCATCCGGCCATGCAGGCGTTCGACGCGCCGTCGCGCGAGGAGTGCGTGGCGGACAGGGCCAGATCCAACACACCGCTGCAGTCGTTGGTGCTGTTGAATGACCCGATCCAGGTGGAGGCGGCCAGGGCTTTGGCAAACCGAACGCTGGAGGGCAGCCCCGAAAAATCGGACGCGGGGCGCATCCAGCACCTGTTCCGGCTGGTGCTGCAACGGAAGGCTGAACCCGCCGAGCTTCAGCCCCTGGAGGAATTGCTGGCCTCCCAGCGTAAGTATTACACGGCCCAACCCGCCGAGGCGGGGAAGGTGTTGTCGGTGGGGGTGGCGCCCAAGGCGGGTGGCATCAGCGAGCCCGAGCAGGCCGCCTGGGTGGCGTGTGCCCGGGTGTTGCTGAACCTACATGAGACCATCACACGGGAATAACGGCAGCGCCGGGGTTAAATCATCCGGGTTTGAATGGGAGGATGGACGATGTTGCCAAACCAGGTTGGACGCAGGAGCTTTCTGCGGCGGGGCGGCCTGAGCCTCGGGTCGATGGCGCTTGGTAATCTGCTGGCCCGCGACGGGGTCGGCCTGCGGGCGGCCGGGGGTGGCGGCACGCCAGGCGCGCTGGGGGCCCTGCACCACACTCCCCGGGTGAAGCGGGTGATCTGGCTCTACATGGCGGGCGGCATGAGCCACCTGGACACCTTCGACCACAAGCCGACCCTGGTGAAGCTGGACGGCCAGCCGATGCCCGAGTCGGTGACCAAGGGGAAGCAAATCGCGCAGTTGCAGGGCTCGGCGCTGAAGGTGTTCGCCCCGCAGCATCCCTTCAAGGAATACGGTCAATCCGGACAGAAGATATCGACCGTTTTTCCGCTGCTCGGTGAGAAGTGCGCGGACCAGATCTGCCTGATCCGTTCGCTGTCCACCGACGCGATCAACCACGACCCGGCCCACACCTTCATGAACACCGGCACCATGATCGCCGGCCGGCCGGCGATGGGGAGCTGGGTTCTTTACGGGCTGGGGGCGGAGACCCAGGACCTGCCAGGCTTCATCGTGCTGGTTTCCACCGGTCGGTACGGGCAGAAACAGCCCATCGCCGCGCGGCAGTGGCATTCCGGGTGCCTGCCCGGGCGTGTGCAGGGTGTGGAGTTGCGGGGAACCGGCGACCCGGTCTTGTATGTGCGCAACCCTCCAGGGGTGGATAACGCCGGTCAGCGGGGGGTTGTGGACGCGGCCCAGGCCTTGAACCGGCTGCACCAAACCCGGGTGGATGATCCGGAAATCGCCACGCGTATCAGCCAGTACGAGATGGCCTTCCGCATGCAGGCCAGTGTGCCGGGCCTGATGGACCTGCGGGACGAGACCAAGGAAACCCTGGACCTGTACGGGACCAAGGGCGGGGATGGCACCTTCGGGGCCAACTGCCTGCTGGCGCGGCGCCTGGCGGAGCGGGGGTGCGATTTATCCAGCTGTACCACCGTGACTGGGATCACCACGGCGCCATCAAGGAACATATCGCCGGGACGGCCGCCGAGGTGGACCGGGGGGCGTCGGCGCTGCTGACCGACCTGAAACGGCGTGGGATGCTGGACGATACCCTGGTGATTTTCGGCTCGGAATTCGGGCGGACGCCCATGGCCCAGGGGAACGGGCGTGACCACCATTTGGCTGGTTTCACCATGTGGCTGGCCGGCGGGGGGGTAAAACCCGGGTTTTCCTACGGCCAAACCGATGAATTCGGCTATTCGGCGGCCGTGGACAAGGTGAGCGTGCATGACATCCACGCCACGGCATTGCACCTGCTGGGGATCGACCACGAACGATTCACGGTCAAAACCCAGGGGTTGGACCTGAAATTGACGGGAGTGGAACCAGCCCGTGTGGTGAAAGAGGTGCTGACCTAAGTGGAAATCGGGTGTATGCTTGGGTTTTGGTTTCGGAATCTGGAGTTGGACCCATGTTGGCTCGCAAACTTCGCACCGCCCGCAAGCGCCGCCGGAAGGCCCTGAATCATCCCACCCCGAAGGCGCTGAAGCGCAAGGGTTTCCTGGATCGCAAGCGCCGCAAAGATCGTAAGCGGACAAAGTAGTCTTATTTTAATGATTGGAAGCCTCACCCTGGCTATTTGGCCGGGGTGTTTGCGTTTATGAAGATTTTGGCCTGAAGGTTGCTTTTTGGTAGGGAATGCACCCAGGGAAGGGAAATTCGGGTGCGCGGGGGTTAGGCTTTTGATGTATTTCCCAAAAGGTAATTACTTGGCGGTGTGCCCTTGATCCAATCCAGTCGACTTCGGTTTGGTTTCACCCTCATTGAATTGTTGGTGGTCATCGCGATCATCGCCGTTTTGGTTGGTTTGCTTGTCCCCGCCGTGCAAAAAGTGCGGGAAACAGCCTCGCGGGCCCAGTGCTCCAACAACCTGAAGCAGATCGGTTTGGCGCTGCACAACCACCACAACACGGCCGGGCAATTTCCGGCCGGATACCTTTCCGGTTTTGATGGCAACGGAAACGACACCGGTCCGGGGTGGGCATGGGCCGCGATGATCCTGCCCAGCATGGAACAGGACAACCTATTCAGGCAACTGGACCTGAAACAGGCGATTGAAGCCCCGGTCCACCAGGTGGCCCGGGAGGTTGTGATCAAGAGCTACCTTTGTCCCTCGGATGGAGCGCAGGCCCAGCCTTTTCCGGTGGGCCAACGGTCTGCCGGGGGGCAACTGGCCACCACCATTTGCAGGCTCGCGCCCGCCAACTATGTGGGGAATTTTGGGATCGGTGAGCCGGGAGTGGACGGGGAAGGCGTTTTTTACCGAGGTTCCGCCGTTCGTTTGCCGGATATCACCGACGGATCCCATTGCACGCTGTTGGTGGGTGAACGGTCTTTTCGCCATGCCGAGTCCACCTGGGTGGGGGCGGTGACGGGCGCAAACCACTGTCCGACTCCCAATTCTCCTTTGCCCCTGCAAATTCTTCCCTCATCGAATTTTGTGCTGGGCCATACCGGGGAGACTTTTCGGGGGCCCGCATATCCCGAAGAGATCAATCACTTCACCTCGCGCCATGCGGGGGCGGGCAATTACCTGTTCGCTGACGGGCATGTTTCAGGTTTGGCCGGGGGGACCAGCTACCCGGTTTACAAGGCACTTTCCACCCGCTCCGGTGGGGAGATCGTCGCATCGGGAGATTATTGATGCGTTGGAAAATGCTCGTGGTGGCATTGGTCGGGACCCTTTCGGTGACAGGGTGCGGGGAGGCGGTGCTGAAAAAGAAAACGCTTGAACTGAAGGATGTGCCAGAAAATGTGATGGCCGTGGCCAAGGAGAAATTGCCCGGCGTGACCTTCGAGACCGCCTGGCAACTGGGCAACGGAGTTTACGAGGTGCGCGGCAAGGCCAAGAACGGTAAGGTCCGCGAGATTGACATCAAGCCCGACGGAACCGTTGTGGAAATTGAATGAGCCGGGTTTCTTCGGTGGTTTTGGATCGGGTTCAGAAATCCACCTGGGCCCGGATGGCGAAGACATTGGCGTTGCTGGGGTCGTAGATTCCGCCTTTGCCATTGCCCTTGTTGTCCAGGAACGAGTGGATGAAGTTGAATTTCATGATCGTGTAGGGGTTGGCGTACCAGTTGATTCCAAAAGTCCCGTCGGTGAGGTCGCCGCCCTCCACGCCGGCGTTCGAGAGGGTGATGTGGGAGAGTCGCAGGGCGACCTCCCAGGCACCACCCAGGGGTTTTCCCGAGCCCATGGTGGTGTGAGGCATGACGCGGTCGAAGTAGCCCAGGTTGCGGTTGTAGGGTCGGTGCTCCCCGGTGAGGAAGAAAGAGGCCTGCGCGTAATAGGCGTAAAAGAAGGCGGTTGGATTGTCGACCCGCTCCACCTGGCTGGTGGTCACCTCGCCCTGCAGTGAAAACGGGCCAAGGACATATGCCAGCTCGGTGTTG